>PIVZ01000013.1 GCA_003354045.1 bacterium | reverse complement strand
TTCCCCTGGCGGAAGCTATCGCCCCCATGTGCCCGTTGGTGGAAAGGACCGTCTTGTTACCGGCTCCGACGCCGGTAAGCTTGACGTCCCTACCGGCGACGAACTCGATGAAGCCCCCGGAACCCTCGCCGGTGATCGAACTGGCAAGAACGTCGTCGTTGATGTTGGCGTCGTTGCCGGCGTCCACCTCCACGTTGCCGCCGTCGAAATCGCCGCCG
Organism: bacterium; assembly: GCA_003354045.1. Lineage (GTDB taxonomy): Bacteria > Desulfobacterota > Binatia > UBA1149 > CAITLU01 > PIVZ01. Next base: position 22,856 of record PIVZ01000013.1, on the reverse strand, counting down.
TTGGCATCGATGTTCTCGTTGACATTGACATCGACGCCGGCGTCGAACTGCACGTCACCACCCGTCGACCACTGACCAGCCGTAACGTCTACCTTACCGTCGAGGTTCACGGAACCTTGGAACGACCGGATCTCGAACTGACCGCCGTCGCTATCACCGGTAGTCCCCTGGAGATTGACGAGCTTGCTGACCGTGGTGTTTCCGGCCGAGCGGAAGATTATGAGGGCTGCCGGATCCGCATTGCCGGTAATTTTCGCGTCGTAATCGATGATGCCCGAGCCGACCGAGCAGGTCCCGGCGACGCAATTGCCATCGTGGAGACAGGGCATCAAGTTGTCGTCCGAGCAGGCGCGTCTCGCCTCTACCTCGACGAAAGCGCCACTGCCTCCCGCCTTGGCAATGATGGCGGCAACGCTACGGTCGGCGAGGAAGTCCCCGCACAGGATCTCGCCCGATCCGGAGCCGAAGTCGAACACTCCACCGCTGCCAACCGATACGGTGCGTAGACCGAAGTCGAGCGTCGAGCCGTTTACGACATCGACGGTCTGGTTGACGTTGCAGGGATCGACCGTCGGCCCACAGACGTCGTCGGCGTGATCTGCCGTTACGGCCGCACCGGCTCCCGCGGCGTATCCGACCAGTATTAGAGCGGCAAGGACCGTCACGCAGTAGCCGCCGCGCGCCCTCATCGTGCTACCCCCTTGGCCGCCACGATGGCCTCGCCGGCGTTGTCGGTACTGCGCGCGCCATCCGTGCGATGTCCTCGGCCGTATATCCGTATGCCATCGCCCGCATTGCGCGCCGCAGAGACACGGCTGAGGTCGTGATCTCGACCGAAGATCAGTGCCCCATGGCTGCCGTTGCCGCTGAGAGTTGCACTCACGACCGCCGCGTTACCGCTGAGTCGCATTCCTGCGCCACTGTTCTCGGTCGCCGCAAGTCCCAAGTACGTCGAGCCATATCCGCGCAGGCGAAACCCGTCGCGCCCGTTGCCCTCAGCGCGAACGTTGAGCACGCGCACTCCACTGGCAACCATCGACACTCCGTCGCTCACGTTGTCTCTTACGTCGAGGTCGCGGACTTCTTCCACCGGGTCGCTGCCGTGGGCGAAGACGCCGGTATCGAAGCCGGAGACCTCACCATTGCCGCCCCCGGTGCCCCCGACTATGGACACACCGCGACCTCCTCCGTGGACGATCCGGATACCGGTGCCGACACCGCGGCCGACTATGGACAGGCCCTGCAGGTCGAGCCGCAGTCCGTCGAGGCCAGAGGGCACCTTTATGAAGAGGCCGTCTGCCGGGCAGCGCTCGCGCGTCACCGGGTCGGTCGGTCGAAGCTGCGTATCGGAGACTACGACGTCACCGCATGCGCAGGGCACGCGGGCACCATCGACGTCGTCGCCACACAGACCCGCCGTAGCGGCCGAGGCCAAGACCAGCACGAGACCCGTCGCGCCAGCGGTCGCCACGGTCATGCGCAGCCACACCGCCGGGCGCAATGTTGCGCGGCCGGTAGTCAATATCGCCAAAACTGATGCATTCATCGGCTATTCCTGGGGCGGCCTACCTTCTCCCGACACACCGGGCGGTTCAGACCGTTCTTAAGGTTGATTGTTTAGAGTAATGTGAAGCGACGCGACTGTACAGTGGTAAAGGACAAAGTACGGCGAAATGGGGGGCGGCCCCCGGCCGGTCGGCGAATAGGCCGGTTACCCAAGAGGGCGGGCCAATGGTGGCGCCCGAAGGGCGTTTCGGCCATGAATGTCGGCTTTTTTTGCTGCAAGACAGGCGGTCACAGAGAAGCAGCTGGAGATGTAAAAGTGCCTACGAACAGAGAGTCCAGAGGCCCGCAAGGGCTGCGCCCGGCCCGTGACAAACGGCTCGCAGTGGCCGCGGCCATGCTCGTCGTCTCGTTGACCGCCGGCTGCTCCACGAACCCGGTAACGGGCCGTGACGAGCTCTGGCTTCTGTCGGAGTCCTGGGAGCTCGATATCGGCCGCGAGCAGTACGGCCCCGGTCAGCAGATGCAGGGCGGGCGCTACGTCACCGACCCGGAAATAGGGGCCTATGTCCGTACCGTCGGCAAGCGTTTGGCGGTGGAGAGCGACCGCCCGCACCTCCCCTACGACTTTGTGGTCCTCAATAACTCGATCCCCAACGCCTGGGCGCTGCCGGGCGGCAAGATCGCTTTGAATCGCGGCCTGCTCGTCGAGCTGGGCGACGAAGCAGAGCTGGCGGCGGTGTTGGCCCATGAGATCGTCCATGCCGCCGCACGACACAGCGCCAACCAGGCCCAACGTGGCATGGGCCTCCAGATACTTGCGGTAGGAATCGGCAGTGCTGCCAGTGGCAGCCCCTACGCTGACCTGCTCGCCGGTACGGCCAACGTCGGCGCCGGCCTGCTCATGGCCAAGTACGGCCGCGGCGACGAGCTCGAGGCCGACCTTTATGGCATACGCTATATGGCACGCGCAGACTACGATCCGGCCGGCGCGGTTCGCGTGCAAGAGAGCTTCGTCAGGCTCTCCGAAGACAAGCGTCAGGATTGGCTGATCGGTCTCTTCGCGTCGCACCCGCCATCGATGGAGCGCGTGGAGGCAAACCGCAAGACCGCCGCCGGACTCGCAGGTAAGGGCGAAACCGCCCGCGCTCGATACCGCGAGCGCATCGGCACCCTCTTGCGCACGAAAGCCGCCTACGAGGCCCACGACGAGGGGAGAAAGGCGCTCGCCGAGGACAACGACCAGCAGGCCCTCGCGCTTGCCGCCAAAGCCATAGACGTGGAGACACGCGAGGCGCTCTTCTATGCCCTGCGAGCCGACGTGTACGCCAAGCGAGGTGATTACGAGCGCGCGTCGAGCGGATACGAACGAGCGATAGAACTCAATGCCGAGTACTTCGCCTTCCACGTGAAGGAGGGGCTCGCGCTCGAGGAACTCGGCAGGTTGGAGGCGGCCAAGAGGGCATTGAAGCGAAGTATAGAGCTGCTGCCGACCGCCGTCGCTTACAAGGCCTTGGGCGACATTGCACTGGCGCAGGGCGATCGCGGCCGCGCGCTGGAGTACTACCGACGGGCTTCCGGCTCTGCCTCGCAGGTGGGCAGGCAGGCTGCGATAGCTCTCGCCGAGCTTGACCTGCCGGGCAACCCGGGAGCCTACCTGGCCGGTGGGCTTCGCTTGGATCGTTCCGGGTATCTGGTGGCCGTAGTGAAGAACCGCTCGTCCGTGCCGGTTCGCAATGTAGCCGTCCAGCTATTCGTCACCGATCAGTTTGGCGATTGGAGTAGCAAGAGACGGCTTACACTGCGCGGACGCCTGGACCCCGGGCAGACGGCGACCGTGAGGAGCGGGATCGGCCCTTTCCAAAACGTAAAGGAGACCGCTGGCTACGGAGTACGGGTCATCTCGGCCGAGCTGGTGCGTTAATCCGAACCGACGCATGGCCGTGGACGAGGAACACCAGATGAACCTCGCTTTCGTCGACACGGGCGGCGAGGAGCGGGCAATGGCGGCCGCCGACCTTCTGGCGAGCGAAGGGATCCACGTACACCACATCACCCGCACGCGCGACGCCCAACCAATGATCGAGAAGCTTCTGCAGATGCGCTCGCCCATTGGGCTCGACATCGAGACCACGCCCTTGCCGGCCCATGTGGGTCGTTCCGATGCCGGTCTCGACCCGCACCTTTCGCGCATTCGCCTCGTTCAATTCTACGGCGGCGGCGAAACCGCTTACGTCGTGGATCTCGACCGGATCGACCTCGATATCCTCGCCCCGCTGTGGACTCAGTCTATGGTCGCGCACAACGCGGTATTCGAGCTCAAGCACCTGCTCAAAGCCGGAGCTGTCCCGAAACGCCTGGGCTGCACCATGTTGCAGGCAAACGCTCTGCAGGGCGGCCTCCGGGCCCTTGCCGAGGTGGCCAGCGGGCGACTCGGGTGGAAGATGTCCAACGGCCTGGAAACCTCCGATTGGAGCGCTCCCGAGTTGAGTCCCGAGCAGCTCGCCTACGCGGCGCTCGATGCTGTCGCGGCACACCGTCTGGCGGCCGCGCAGCACGAGGAGCTGACGGCTCGCGACCTGCTGCGCACGTACCGGCTGATGCGCGACGCTCAATGCGCGGTGGCTCGCCTGGAGCTCAATGGAATTTATTTCGACGTGAACTCGCACGCAGCCCTCGCGGAAGAGTGGAGGACTGTCGCAGGGAAGAACGCGGATGAGCTTGCCCGCATGATGGGACCCGAGGTAAACCCGACCAGCGGCCAACAGGTGGGCGGGTGGCTCGAGACCAACCTCGATCCGGATACGCTGGCAGGCTGGCCGCGTACCCGCACGGGCCAGCTAAGAACGAGCGGCCGGGTGATCGCACGGCACGCCGACCATCCTTTGGTCGGGCCGCTACTGGCACACCGCGAAGCCGCGACGCGCCTGGCCAGCTTCGGGCCGTCATTCGTGGCCCACGTAAGCCCGGCCACCGGGCGCATTCACGCCAGCTTCAGTCTCGGTGCCGCTGCCAGTGGGCGCATGGCCAGCTACAAGCCGAACCTTCAGAACGCGCCGCGCGATGATGCGTTCCGCGCCCTCTTCGTCGCGCCACGCGGCCGACGGCTGGTAGTCGCAGACTACACACAAATAGAACTGCGTGTGGCCGCGCTGGTGTCAGACGACCGGGCCATGCTCGATGCCTACGCGCGCGGGGCCGATCTCCACCGTCTGACCGCATCGGCCATTGCAGGCACTTCGCCCGAGGCGGTAACCAGCGAGCAACGTCGGCTGGCGAAGGCCGTGAACTTTGGGCTCTTGTACGGCCAGGGCGCCCGCGGCCTGGCGGCTTACGCCAGGTCGAGCTACGGAGTGAGCATGAGTGAGGCCCAGGCCGGCTCGGCAAGAAATGCGTTCTTCTCGACATACCCCGAGCTTGCCGCCTGGCAACGGCAAACGGCGCAACGCGCTGGCGACGAGCCGCTGGTGAGGACTCCGGCCGGCCGCATCTTCGACTTTCGGCGCACATCGCACGGCTACAGCTACACTGAAGCCCTCAACATACCGATCCAAGGGGGAGCCGCAGAGGTCCTGATGGCTGCCCTGTCTCTCCTCGACGAAAAGCTTGCGGGCCTCGACGCAAAGCTCGTCAACGTCATCCACGACGAGCTAGTTCTGGAGGTGGCCGTAGCGGACGCCGAACGCTGTCGCGCAGCCGTGACGGAGACGATGAGTGCGGGCATGCGTGCGATCTTCCCGGAGGCAACCATCGACGGCCTCGTCGAGGCCCATGTCGGTCGCAGTTGGGCTGAGGCGAAATAGGAACTGATATGCCGAACGGCAGGCGGTGTGACTGGTAACCGGGTTAAAGTGGGGTGCGGAGGCAAAAAAAAGAGGCCGGCCGGCCTCTTTCTCAAGCGATCTTTCGCGGGTGCGTAAGCGGCCCCGGCCGCGTCCGCAGCTTCGGCTGCTGCGGCTCTTCCTGCGAGACCTGCATCGCACGGATCTCGAGCGTGAGGTCCGCGACGAGGCGCTTGAGCCGAGCGTTCTCCTCTTCGAGCTGCTTCACCTTCTCATCGCCCAATTCGGCACCCGGTGTCCCGTACTTGGCTTGCCAGCTACGGAAGATGATCAGAGGAACGCCGAAGCGGCTGCAGATATCCACCGGCTTCAATCCGGTCGCCGCCAGCTTGAGTATCTGACGTACCTGCTGCTCTGTATATGATGTCCAAGTCATTTCCTGGCTCACTCTATTGGTTACTTTGTTATCAGCCAGCAGCCAGGCGTGCAATGGGGAAATCTCCCGCCGTAGTCGAGGAATGGGAGACGAAACATGAAGACACAGGGCCACACCGGTGCATCCTCAGTATGCACAAAAAAGGACTGCGTGTTTTTCGTGCCGCGTCTACCCAATGATTGCGCGCTCCTTGACATCCCCCCTACATGGGACCTGTCGATAACAGGTCGTACAGACGTGTACATGCGCTTCTGTTTTTAGAACCTCCTAAGGGAATAAAAATATTCACTTAAGCTGTTGTGGAGCCGCACAATTTCAGGTCGGCCGAGGGGGGGGTGCCAATCGCTCAGCCGAGCTCGGGAATCGTTTCGTTAGAGATGAGCTGGTCGAGAGTCTGACGACTGCGCACCAGGTAGGGAGTGCGGTCGCGCACCAATACTTCCGCCGCCATCGGCTTTGAATTGTAATTCGAGCCCATGACGGATCCGTAGGCACCCGCGCACTCGATGACAAGCAGGTCTCCCACGTGAGCCTCCAGCAAAGTCTGCGCGCGCACGACCCCGCCTTCTTCCTGCGTGAAGATGTCGCCCGATTCGCAAAGCGCCCCCCCCACTATCACCTCGCGCGTAGACCTGTCGGACCCGTCGCCACTGGTCGAGGCTATCGATATCGGATGATACGCACCGTAGAGAACCGGCCGCGCAAGGTTGTTGAACCCGGCATCGACCAGATAGAAGGTGTTACTTCCCATCGTCTTTACCGCGCGAATTTCCGTGACGAGATAGCCCGACTCGGCGGTCAGGTACCTCCCCGGCTCGATCTCGAGCGTCAAGCGGTGGCCGAGGGCCCGCTCGAGGCGTTTTCGCGTCTCGTCCCACAGCGCGTAGTAGGCCTCTACGTCCATGTAGGCTTCGTCTTCACGGTAGGGAATAGGCAACCCGCCGCCGGCGCTGATCGTGCCGATGCTCTCCCCCGCTTCGTGTACGAGCCTCTCGAGCGCGCCACACACACCGGAAAGGTGCTCCAGATCGCTTCCAGAGCCGATGTGCACGTGAAGGCCGGAAACCGTCAGGTCGTACCTGCGCGCGCGCTCTACGGCCTCGGTCAGCTGCTCGTGCCAGACGCCGTGCTTGGATTGCTCGCCGCCGGTGTTGGTCTTGCGGCTATGCCCGTGCCCGAAGCCAGGATTGAGGCGTAGCGTAATCTCGCCACCCGGTACCCGCCGGCCGTATTGGTCGATCATATCCGGCGAGCCACAGTTTACGTGCACCCCGTTGGCAATCACCATATCGAGCGACTCGGCATCGAACACGTCGGCCGTGTAGACTATCGGTGGGGGGTGGCCGGCGGCCTCGTAGCCGGCGGCCAGCGCGCGGTGAAGCTCTCCCGCGCTGGTGGCATCCACGAGCGCGCCATGGCGACGGCAAAGATCGAGTATGGCTATGTTCGAGCAGGCCTTCTGCGCATAGCGGACGACATCGAAAGCTCTCAGATCCTCGATTCGCTCGACGATCCGCGCGCCGTCGTACACAAACGTCGGCGTTCCGAACTCACGCGCCAGAGACGCGACATCGACGCCGGCAATCTCCTGGCGAAGTTTCGGGTATGTGGGATGGCGCGGTACTCGCGACCGCGGCCCGATCGTTTGCTCCTCGGACATCGCTAGCTACTCTCCAACCACTATCCAAGCCGCGGCCTTTCCAGAAGTCAAAGTAACGGCCATGGTGGCCCGCTGTCATCGCGACCAGTGATGCTGCGGACCGCGGGAAATCAGGGTCAGTCCGGCACGAAGCGGTTGGTCTCGCCCGCGTTCTCCACCTTGCCTGTGCGGCCGACGCCTTCGGTAGTCGTGAGCTCTTCGAGCAGGACACGATCTTCAGGCGTGTTTGCGATGAATCGCGGCCCGTCGATCAGACGCCCTATGACGATTCCTGAAGAAGGCGTACCGTCACGCTCGTGTAGCACGGTGTAGGTTTCTACCGTTGCCGCCCCTTCTGCTTCGGCCACCAACGGCACGGGCCCGCCCTCATGGGCGCCAATCGCTGTCTTGGTCTCGACTGGCGCCGCTTCGGTCACCGACGGCGGAGCACTCGAGTACACACCGGCCGCGTGCTTGGTCAGGTACCAGCCGTTCGCCGTGACCAATCCCTTCGCGCCCGGTTTCTCGCGCAGCCGCTCCATCATCGACGCAATCGCATGCGTGCTGTAGTTGTTGCCCGGGCCACCGAAGAATGGCAGACCGCCTGTCACCGTGAGTCCCCGGGGGTCGGTCTCGGAAATGTTGAGAGACTCGCACGCCACTTCGACAGCACTGGGAAAGCAGCTGTAAAAATCAACGAAGTCGATGTCCGAGATCGTCGCGCCGGCACCCGACAGCGCTTGGTCGCCGGCGAGCTTCATGGCCGGACTCTCGACGAAGCTGGGACGCTCGCTCATGAACCAGGGAGCCTCGTTGGCGTCGGCGCCGCCCAGGAAATAGATCCAACGTCCCTCGTCGATACCAAGCTGACGGGCGCGCCCCACGCTGGTGAGCAAGAGGGCCGCCGATTGGTCCACACGAATGATCGCGTTCATGTACTTCGTGTACGGGAATCCGACCATGCGGTTCGAATCACTCGGCTCGGCTATCTCCTTGGCCGTCCGCACGGTGGGAAACCACGCATAGTCGTTTCCGGCGGCAACTTTGGAGAATTCGTGAAACATGGCGCCTATGTTGGCGCTGTGCGTGGCGACGTCGAGCCCGCGGTGGGCGCGCAGCGCGTTGTCGAAAAGCGGGTAGACATGGGCCGGCAAAGACAGCCCGTGATTGTTCTCGTACGCGCTGGTGCCCTCGCGGCCGTCCCCGAAAGACTCCGGGGAGCCTTCACCACCCGTCGGCCAGTCGAGCTCGACGGACTGCTTTCGCGCCGCGATCAAGGTGGCAAGCACGTTTACACCCACGATCAGCGCCAGCCCGCACCGCCCGCGGCGAATATCGGCACAGATCGCATTGACCAGAGCCTGTGGCGTGTTGCCACCGACCGTGGATGCAAGCTCACGCGCCGGCCGGGCTCCGATGGCCTCGGCAACAAGCCTCGGCGGATTGGCGGCCTGCCAGGCCAGAGTGTCCACCACCGCCACCAGGTTGAGATTCTCGAGCGCGGCCGGCCCGGTACCACAGTCAATCGAGGCCCTGCGCGCCGCCTCGGCCATCATATCGACCGGGCCCATCGCCTCGGCCGGGTCGGCGTCGCGCTGTAGGACCTGGCCCGCCCCTACCAGAATCGGCGTGTCATCAAATGCCATAGCGAGATCTCCTGAACGGGCCGCCGCCGGGTACGAGCCTCACCGATCCTGGCTGCGTGGTCGTGATGCCTCCCGACTACCGCCGGGCGCGCGAGCATAGGAATCCGCCGGCAAAGAGTCAACTAATGCCCAGGCTCTTCACCGGCTCTGGCAACGGCAGGCGACCAACGCCGCCCGTCTCGCACGCTGTACCGGAGAACAGAGTCGTCGCGCCGGCGAGGCAAGCCCCGCCGGCGCGAGAATAGTAGCCGCGGCACGCCGACGCGCGCCGCGCAAAAGTCAGCAACCCCCGATCAGGAACCTGCTGCTTGTGCCGCCTTGATGCGCTCAACAGCGACAATTGCCGCAAGTTGATTGGTGCGTGTGAGATTATAGAAGTTCAAGGCGAGCGATAGAATCGCCGCGACCAACGCGATCGCGATGAGCGTGCTGCTGCTCCCTGAGCTGAACTGAACTTCACTATCGGCCATTCTCTGAATCCTCCTGCCCCTTCAATTGATTCGATCTCATTCCTACGAGACTGGTCACCCCGATCAGGGGGCTGATTATACCCACAGGAGCGCCTCGCGGCAACGCATAGGCAAAACCTGCGCTTTCCGGGCCCGCTCTCGCCGACCGCGGGGGGTCGAGATTCAGATGACGGGGCCGTGTACCCTCGGCATATGTTCACCTGTGGAGGGGGGCGTCATCGACCGCCACTCCCACAACCGAGGCAATGCGAGTGGGCCCCGTTGACACCCCCACCTGCTACACTTCCGACCCGCTGGACCGCCCATCTGGGCCCGGCAGATGGGATGAAACGGTCAACCCATGGCCCGAACACGCGACTCAGGGGAAAACGGCCTTGAATAGGCTGGCGTTGTTCTTGGTGCTCTCGGTGAAAACCGCCTGCCAGCACTGAGCGCCATCGCTGGTCTGCAAGACGGCATTTACCTCGCTCGTCTGATTGAAGTACCTCTCTGCCCCGACCGGTCCCGGTAGCAGCAGACCGGCGCCGGCTCCTTTGAAAAGCAACTTGCCCTTCCCTTTGCTCTCCTTGAGGGAGACGCGGGAGACGCCGTACTCGTTGGCAGTCTTGTTCAAGTACTTGAAGCCCTTGCCGGTGATGGTGCTCCAACACGCCTTGTTGCCGCAGGTCCCGGCCGGTGCGACCGCGGTCGAGACGACGACCTCCGAATCGTCGAACACGCACAACTCATAGGTCGTATCGACCGTGGGCTCGCCGAACTGGTCAATGGTCGTATCTCCCTTGCGCCAGCGCCAGACCAGCCTGTCCCTGCGGACATCGGACGGGTTGTCCTTCAAGATGACTACGCCTTTACCCGGATCGGTGCACCCAGCGGGAATCTCGGCCACGCATAGCGACGGATCTCCGGAGCAGGAGTAGCACGGATCCACCTCGCAGGCGGAGCTGCAACCGTCACCATCGACAGCGTTGCCGTCCTCGCACTCCTCGCCACCGAGGGGATTGAAGATAGAATCGCCACACTCGGTGGCAAGCTCGAACGCGTTGGCCGTCTGGCGGCCGGCGACAAAGACCGTTCCGAAGGCATCGACGTGAATGCTCTCGGGACTGTCCAGGAGGTTACCGGCACCGTCGCCCGTGCCATCGATCAGCAAGCGCACGGCACCGCCGGGAGTTAGACGGAAGGCATTATTACTGACCGAGCCCGATATGTAGACGTTGCCGAGACTGTCCAGCGCGATGGCACGCGGCCCTTCGAGCGCGTTGCCCACACCGTCTCCCGATATGTCCATTATCTGGGTGATCGTGCCTCCTGGTTCGATTTTGAACGCGTTGGCGCTCCCCGAGCCGGTGACGTAGACGTTCCCGTCGCCATCCACGGCAATGCCCCAGGCCAAATCGAGGACATTACCCAGCCCGTCGCCGGTCTCGTCGATGATCTCGGTGATGGTGCCGCCGGGCTCTATCTTGAAAGCGTTATTGCTGTTCGACGCTGTCACGTAGACGTTGCCGGCATCGTCAACCGCCACCCCGCGAGGGCCGAAGAATATGTTGCCCGTGCCGTCGCCGTTAAAGTCGATGATCTCGGTGACCGCCCCTCCCGGCTCGATCTTGAATATGTTGCTCGAGGTGCCGCCAACCACGTAGACATTTCCAGAGGAATCGACGGCGACGTCGGCGCCGGTGTTCAGCGTGTTGCCGGCCCCGTCGCCGCTTGCGTCGATGATCTGGGTTGCGGCTCCGCCAGGCTCGATCTTCCAGGCATCGTCGCCGTCCCAGCCCGACACGTAGAGGTTGTCGACACCGTCGATCGCAAAGCGGGCGGGCCCGTCGAGCAAGCCACCGCTGGTGGGGCCGTCCAGGATGACGGTCGTCGTACCGTCCGGCTGAACTTCGAAAACGTGGTCGAGAAAGAAGCCGCTCACATAGGCATTGCGCAGGCTGTCGGTAATGACGTCCTGGGCAATGATGATGGTATTGCCGGCCCCGTCGCCGGTGCTATCGATGATTTCGGTGACGATCACCGCAGAGGCAGTACCGTAGGCGAGCAGCAGGCAGATGGCCGCCGCCAGGATCTCATAACTATAACGCGTTCTCATCAGTGCCCCCTTTTCCCAAACAGGCTTCCCTCCTAGCAGAAAGCGACGACCTCTAACAAGCCACTACTCGGCAGTGCACTCCATTCGCAGGCGACAAGCCCTCGAGCCGCGGATGGCGGTCACGACCCGCAGATACGGGTGCTTGCCCTGTAGCGGGGTCATTGTGATATCGTCACGCATGATCCTTCTCCACGCGGCGCTGTTGAACAGGAGGAAATCGTCGAGGTGTCGCGGCCGGGCAAGCGTCGCGGAATCCTACATCGTGGCCAGACTTGCAACATGACCTCCTTGTTCGAATACTGCGCGAGAAACCCCCGCAAAATTCTTCTTGCCGCCATAGCGATCGTCATGGTGGCGTCCCCCGGTGTGGTGTGGCTCGAGCTCATGACCGACGGCCATGCCCTTGTCCCCCGTCACGACCCGGCAATCCTGTATGACAGAGAGGTGCGTGAAGTCTTCGGCGTCCGAGATCTCATCGCCGTAACGATAACGGCCGAAGAAGCCGACGACATATACAACACGTCAACGCTTGCCCTGGCACGAGACTTCTCCGAGAGCTTCACCGACATCGAAGGAGTGGAGCCGGGTGACATCATGAGCCTGGCCACCGAGAAGCGAGATCGCGTACGCCCCGGCACCTTGACGTTTCGCACCTTCTTGGAGCCTTTCCCGGACTCCGAGACCAAGCTCGAAGAGCTACGAACGGACGTGCATGCAGTCGGTATTGTGCGCGGCACACTCGTCTCGCTAGACGACGGCACGACGGCCGTGCTGGTCGGCGTTGATCAAGACGATGAGCGCATGCGGATACATGAGGATATCCTCGACACCATTGCTCGAACGGACACCGCCGGACACACGGTGCGTGTCGTGGGGGCACCGGTGGCGGAGTCCCAGCTGGGTCTTCATCTCATCGAGGACCTCACCCTCTTGGTCCCTCTCGTAATGGCGATCATAGCGGCGGTAATATACCGGCTGGCCGGAACCGTGTGGGCAGTCGTCCTGGGAGTCTGCGAGGTCGGCGCGACACTGGCCTTTACGTTCGGGGTGATGGGCTGGGCCGGCGTGCCCGTCTACCTTACCACCGCCATCCTACCCGTAACGCTCACAGCGATCGCGATTGCCGACGAGCTGCACATTTTCGGCAGCTACATGCACCGTCTTGCCGGAGCTACTATCGCCATACCGAAGGTTTCGATACTGATAGATGCCATGGACGACGTAGGGCGTGCGATTGTCGTTACCTCGGTGACAACGGCGATAGCGTTCCTTTCGTTCACGGCCTCGCCGATCGAGCCCATACAAGCTTTCGGCCTGTTCCAGTGCCTCGGTGTACTGTTCGCCATGGTCTGGTCGCTCACAGTGACACCCGCGGCACTGGCATTGATCGATCGGCGGCGGTTTCGCCGGCGTCTCGACGATGCAGCCGAGACCAGGGGACTGGACATGTGGTTGCAAGACGCCGCGCGCTGGGTCGTGAGAAGGCGTCGAATGGTTCTGACGGTTACGGCCGCCGTCCTCTTGCTGACACCACTGGGAGTTTCGCAGATATTCGTCCAGGACAGTTGGATCGGAGGATTCTCCACGGACAGCGCCTTCTACCGTAATACGGCTTTCGTGGATCGCAACTTCCACGGAACGCATGTCCTCAATGTGACACTCGAGGCCGACGGCGATCCGGGCAGCCTCCTTGTGCCGGAGAAGATCGCTCTGATCGGCGCTCTCGAGAACCGCATTGCGGAACACTGGGCCGTGGGCGGAGTCCTCGGCCCTCATTCCCACCTGCGGACGATCAACTACCTGATGCACGCACGCCGGGAAGAGGCGCGCAAGATCCCGGACAACGCGACCTCAGTCGGACATCTGGTCGACTACATGGAGAAGGTTCGCGGCGAGAGGCGACGACGCGAGGTCTTCGATGACGAAGGCCGGCGAGCCTTGATCACGGTCTTTCTCGAGCGCGCGAACTTCATCGATACGGCACGGGTGATGAAGGCCGTACGAGATTTCGAAACGGACGAGCTTGCGCCATCGGGACTCCGAGTAGAGTTCGCAGGCGACATCGGGGTGAGCCAGGCGATGATACCTGCGATCGTCGATTCGCAGGTACGTTCGCTCGTTCTCACGCTGGCGGGCATCTTGCTCGTGGCAGCCCTGCTTACCGGCTCGCTGGCCCAGGGCATCTGCTGCGCCTTGCCGGCGGCCTGCGCTGCGCTGCTCGTCTTTGCAACCATGGGCGCCTTCGGTATCCCGCTCGGAGTGGCAACCTCGATGTTCTGCGCAATTACCCTTGGCATCGGCGTGGACTATGGGGTGCACCTGACCATCCGCGCAAAAAGGCTTACACGGGATGGGCGCGGGCCCGAGACGGCGGTGGCCGATGCGGTGGCTCTGGCCGGCCGCATGATCACCATTGATGCCGTCGCCGTGGGAGCGGGCTTCGCCCTGTTGCTGATCTCTCAGGTGCCGGCCAACGCGCGGCTGGGCGGCCTCGTGGCCCTCAGCGTAGCGCTTTGCTACGTACTGTCGATGTTCGTGCTACCCGCCCTTCTGTGCACGTGGAAGCCTGCGTTTCTGGCCAAAGCTCGCGGCCGAAACTAGACCATATCGGCCAGCCGCCCTACCAGCCTGCCAGGTCTGCCGCTCGAGAGCGGTGATAATTGGCATCGCCGAGGAAGCTACGGTCGAACATCGAACGGCGGAACCAAAGGTGTAGGTCGAACTCCCAGGTAAAGCCGATACCGCCGTGCAACTCGGTCGAGTCGCGCGCGGCACGGTCGTATAGATCCGATAGTCGAGCTTTGGCGATCGCCGCGTGACGCGGTCCTTGCTCGGGAATCCGATCGAATGCATGCGCCGCGTACCAGTACAGCGAGAGGCCGGGTTCGAGCTCCGACGCCAGATTGGCAAGCTGGTGTTTGACGGCCTGGAACATGCCGATGACCTGCCCAAATTGTTCCCGTTGCAGAGCATACTCGGTGGCCATGTCGAGACAGCGCCGTGAGCCGCCGTGAGCGTCGGCCGCGATCAACACCAGGCCGGCATCGCGCATGGCGGCGAACGCATCTTCTCCACCGAGCCTGGTCACGGGCACCTCTCTCAGCTCGACCGCATCTAGACGACGGGTCTGATCGTTTACCTGAAGCGGCGTTATCTCGATCCCGGGCTCACCGCTCTCTGCCAGCCACAGGCCCGGTCCGGACTCGTCACGCGCGGCAATTACCAGGAAATCGGCCAGCGAGGCATACGGCACGAGCGGCTTGCTACCGGTTACGGTTCCTTCTTCGACGCGGGTCTGGATCTGATCGGGGTCCCAGCAGTCTCCGGGCTCGCCCACGGCCACGGTACCCATCGCCTCGCCGGCCGCCACGGCCGGCAGCCAACGTTCCTGCAGCGAGCTCTCATCGCCCTTGCACAGGGCCACGGTCGCCATGCTCGCGCCAAGGAATGGCCCCGGCGCGGCCGCATAGCCAAGCTCTTCGGCAATGAGAGCCAGGTCCAGGAACTCACTGCCCAGCCCTCCATGCTCCTCGGGTACGATGAGGCCGCCGAGGCCCAGCTCCATCAACCCTCCCCAAAGCTTCTCGTCTTGCCCGCTCTCACTCTCCATTACCGTGCGCACTCGGCTAGTCGGACAGTTGTCGGCAAGATAGCGGCGCACCGTTTCCTCCAGCAGAACCTGTTCCTCGGATAGACCGAAATCCATATGTGTACCTCAGGCCTCCGGGCCTATCTCTTCTGAGCCGGGTCGCGCGGCATTCCCAGTCCACGCTCGGCAATGATGTTGCGCTGAATGTTGGCCGTGCCACCGGCGATGAGAACGCCCAAGGACCAAAGGTAGGCATGCACGAACATACCCATGGCCGGCGCACTCGGTTCTCCCGGCGCCAGCGAGCCGGTATCGCCCATCAGGTCCATCGCGGTTATGGCCAGCTCATAGGTAAGCTGTGTGCCGTTGAGCTTGGGCACCATGCCCGCGATGCCGGCGTCCTGGCCGCGCGCCTGCATGGTGAGAAGCCGCATCGCGTGGTACTCAGCCGATAACAATCGCGACTCGAGCTCGACCAGGCGGTTGCGAAACACCGGATCCTTCATCACCGGCTGTCCGTTGCGCTCGATCACCTGGGCCATCATCACCAGGCCGTCAAGAGTGCGGCGATTGATGTCGGTGTCGCCTATCAACGCACGCTCGTGCTTGAGCGTGGAGCGGCTCACTATCCAGCCTTTGCCACGCTCACCGACCAGGTTCTCTTTGGGAACCCGCGCGTCCTCCAGAAACACCTCGTTGAAGTCGGTCTCGCCGGTGATCTGCTTCATCTGGCGCGCCTCGAGCCCCGGCGTGTTCATCTCGATGAGCATGTAGCTGATACCCTCGTGCTTGGGTGCATCGGGCTCCGTTCGTACCAGCGTGAACATCCAGTCGGCTTCCTGCGCATTGGACGTCCAGATTTTCTGCCCGTTGACCACCCACTCGTCACCGTCGAGCTCGGCCTTGGTGCGAAGCGAGGCAAGGTCGCTACCGGCATTCGGCTCCGAGTAGCCTTGGCACCAGAGAAGCCGGCCGAGCAGTGTGTCGCGCACGAACTTTTCCTTTTGCTCGTCGGTGCCGTGCTCGAGCAACGTAAAGACCAGCATCGAGGGGCCCTGGCCGACCATCTCGCGCGGTGCGTGCACGCTCTTGAACTCTTCACGGATGATCGCCGACTTGAGTGGATCGAACGGCTGCTCCCCTCCACCCCACTGCTTGGGCACGTTGCGGTAGAGGTAGCCGGCCTCGATGGCTCCTATCCTGAACTCCGTGATGCGCTCGTCGGGCTTGCTTATGGTGCCGAAGATCGCCTCCGGCCCCCCATACTTGGCGCGGTCGTCCGCCGTCCAGTGCTCGTCGAGATACGCGCACACTTCCTTGCGGAACTCCTCGTATTTGGCGCTGTAGGTGAGATCCATGTCTTCCTCTTGCCTGCGACTGGCGATTTCCGGCTCCCGGCGGCGGACCACGACGGCGCCTCTGCCCGGAGTCATATTAGAACACGTTCTAGTTACCCGAGGCGCCGTGTTCCGGCAAGGAGCGGCCCTTGCGACTGCCCCCCACCGACGGGATACTCACCGTCTCTGGAGGTGCCCCATGGAGCTAGGAAAGACAGGAGTTTGGTTCTTTTGTGATGCGATGGCGGCCGGGGAGGCCGCCGAGTTTGCCGGCCGTGTAGAGGAGATGGGTTACGACGCGCTATGGATACCCGAGGCCGTGGGCCGCGAAGTCCTGGCCGCATCCGCATGGCTGCTGGCCAACACCGAGACCCTGAACATTGCCACCGGCATAGCCAACGTCTACGCACGCGACGCCGTCACCATGGCCGCCGCCCAGAAGACGCTCGCCGAGCAATCGGGGGGGAGATTCTTGCTCGGGATGGGCGTCTCCCATCGCCCACTGGTGGAAGGCGTGCGCGGCCACGCCTACGACCGGCCGCTCTCCTTCATGCGTAACTATCTCGAGCAGATGGCCGCCGCTCCCTACTCGGCCGTGGCGCCCGCCGACGATCCACCCACCGTGATAGGCGCGTTGCATCCCAAGATGCTGAAGCTCGCCGCCGAGAAAACCCAGGGTGCGCATCCCTACCTGGTACCTCCCGAGCATACCGCGTTCGCGCGCGAGTTGATGGGCGAGGGCCCGTGGATTTGCACGGAGCAGAAGGTGTTGCTGGAAACCGACGCCAGCAAGGCGCGAAGCGTGGCGCGCACTGCAATCGCGATGTACCTGGGACTGCCGAACTACTGCAACAGCCTGAAACGCTTCGGCTTCACTGACGAAGATCTCGAGGGCGGCGGCAGCGACCGGGTGGTGGACGCCATCGTCGCCTGGGGCGACGAGAAGGCAATCGCCGAGCGCATCAAAGCCCACCACGACGCCGGAGCGGATCACGTGTGCATCCAGCCGATCCACCCCGAAGGCCTGCCGGTGCCGGACTATCGAATCCTCGAGGCGCTGGCACCGCGTTAACCCGGGTTAACCTGGGCTCTAGCCCTTCAAGGCCCAGAGATCGAGCGCGCCCTCGCGGCCTCTGACCTGCTGGGGCTCGACCTCCACGAGGTCGGCCAGGTCGGACTCCGCGAGCGCTCCCTCGGCTCTGGCAACTGCAAGCAGGTCCGCGCTGACCAGTAACGAAACGTCGAGCCTTCGCGTCAGCGCCTCCAAGCGGCTGGCTACATTTACTGTATCGCCGATCACCGTGTACTCGAGGCGGCGGTCACCGCCGACGTCGCCGGCGATCACGGGGCCGTAGTGCAGCCCTATGCCGATGCGCACCGGCTCTTCACCGCGCGCGAGTCTGGCTTCGTTGCCCGAAGCGACCTCAGCGAGCAGCGTCTTCGCACAAAGCAATGCATTGCCTGCGTCTCGTGTACCCTCGCGGGGCGTTCCGAAAGTCACCATCACGCCGTCGCCGATGTACTTATCCAGCGTCCCGCCGTGAGCGAACACGGCCTTTTCCACCCGGCGGTGGAAATCACGAAGCAGGTTTATCACCTCCGCGGGGCTCAGCCTCTCGCTCATGCCGGTAAAACCGACTATGTCGGCGAAGAGGACGGCAACGTTCTGACTGCTCGAGGTGCGAACAGGGTCGTCGGCGCGCGAAAGCTCCTCGACCATCGTATCGGGGAAGTAGCGCGACAGGTTCGCCCTTTGCCGCTCCGCCTCGGCCTGCTGCATCACCATCCTTCTCGAGCGCCACACGGCGGTGGCCATGGTGGCGGAGATCACTACCAACAGGACGACGAGGCGAAGCCAGGGCCCAATCCATACACGATTGGGGTCGGTCGAGGCGTCGAGCCTCTCGGCCCTCGACATGCTCTCCCACACGTCAGGTGGAATCAGTCCGACGCTCTCGGGCAGCGACAGTACCCACAGCGTCGCGGCCGACCACACCACGGCAGCGGCAATGCCCGAGACGAGAACCACCCGAGGCGAGTAGCTGAAAAGCGTGCTCGCCAGGAAGACGAACAAGTACATCTCGTTACCGAAACGCAGGTTCATGGCCGCAGGGAAGGTGTCCTCGCCGAGAGGATTGTCGCTGAACACCGCCACCGTGAGCAGCATGAATTCGAGCGCGGGAAAGAGGTAGCGCTGCCATGGCGCGTACAGGCCGCGGTCGCGAAGCGCCAGGGGCAGAAAACCGAGCACGGCGAAGCCGGCGATGAACAGGTAGAAGAAGAGAAACTCCGGATAGGGGTTCTCGATGGTGATCCATATCGTGATGATGGCCAGGGCGGCCGCTCTGACACGGGTGGCCAGCACCAGTCCGCGGTATTCTTCCTCGGCGAACGCCGCCTCGAGACGCCGCCTGCGCCGCTGGCCGGGTGTAGCCGTCGTCGGCCGCGACGCACTCGCCGGAGCCTGCTCACGCCGACCCAGCAGAACGTCCAACGTGTCACGCAGGCTCATCCTATCTTCCTCGCGTCATCCCATGATCCAGCCCGGGCACACGGATGCCCGTGCAAACCAGCGCGACCGGCGTCGATGACCGAGGCTACGAGCGCGGTCGCACGAAGACCGGCGACGACCAGGCCCGTTCCTCGTTGGGGGAGAGGCAGTCGTCTTCCTTGGCCGTGCGATAGTCGCCGTAGCAAGGGTTCACCCGCACGCAGTTGCCGGCCTCGTCGTACTCGCAACGAAGTCCTCCGGCGTTGACGGCAGGCGTGGATTCCTGGATGGCGCGGACGTAGTAGGTCGCCTCTCGCCCACCTGCGCTGAACGCTTCGTCTTCGAACTCGACGGTGCAGCCGGCGGGATCTCCCGGACACTCGATTACACGCCACGGATCCTCGATCAGCCCAGCCACGGGCTCGCCCTTGTAGGCCTGGGGCCGGATGCGAACGACCTCTATGCGCGTAATCAGACGGCGCTGGTCTCCGGGGTTGTAGCACTCGCCCCTGCACAGATTTTCGAGACGCTCTGGAGTGAGCCCCGAGCTCGGGCTCCGTGGACAGCCGGGCTTCTGCTCGAGACTACCCGCGGCGCGGACCCTGAAGCGTGGATTGACCGCCATCTCTACTTCGCTTCCCATCGGCAGCGGCCCCCGTGGACCGTTCATCAGGTCGAACCACAGCAGAATGCGGTCGCCGCTGGTGCCGTAGACTTCGCGCCTCTTCAGGCTCTGCCAGATCGCCCCCCGCGAGCGGCCCTCGGAATGGGTGGCCACCAGGCCCCCGGTCATGAAGAAGGATACCTGCCGCTCCATGTCGAGCCGTCGGAGGAGCAGGTTAGGATCAGTAACGTCTACGGCCTCAGAGACCGGAGACGGAGGGTCTTGCGGCGTCGGGTACATGCGATAGTACCACGCCTCGTCGCGCGGGCCGTGGGCTTCGGTGTTGTACAACCGACCGTACTCCTTGTACCCGGTGCCGGGCCGCGACCTGTGATTGTCGCTCGAGGCCATGAAACCGAAGCGGAAGCGCATCGGATCACCCGGTCCGTCGAAATTGGACAAGGCCATGATGTATTGCACGGCACCGCCTGGACGGTAGCTGAAACTCGGATTGTAACAGTCGGGGCAGCTGTCGCAGTTCCCCCAATCGGCCACCGTGGCATCGGGCAGAGTGGCACGGCCGGCGGTGCTTGCGTCCAGGTAATTGCGGCGTGCTTGCTCGACACGGCGCTCGCACTCCTCGGACCGAGGTTCCGCGCAGCGGCCTCTGATGATCTCACCGGCCCGCCAGCAGCACGGCTCAAAGCCCTCCCTCGGCTCCAGACAGTGCGATCCCCGCTCGTCCCACTCGGCAGCCCGCCAATCGCGATACTCTTCCGAGTTGCCGTGCCCGGAATAGACCTCGATCAACGACTGCAGGTTGGGATCGTGCTGTCGGCTCGTAAGCTGCTTGTCCCAGGTAGAGCCGGGCGGAGTGTAAATGCCCCAGGTGGTCCCGTGGGGAATGACGATCGAATCGAAACCCCACTGGTCGAGCTTGTCGTAAAGAATCTCCGGCGTGACCGCCCCCTCCGAGCAGTCCGCCGGGAGCTCCCTGGTGTCCACACCGTCCGGACACAGAGGCGTCTCCCTTATCTCGGCGAGATAGGTGCCGAGATCCAGGTACTCCTGGCGGTTTGCCCAATCGAGAAGCGGCGGCGCAACACGTGCACTCAGCACCGGCAGCCGGCGCATCATTTCTGCGGCTGCTGCGCCCGAGTGAATCGGTCGCACCGGCACCTTGGCATCTTCGGTATCGAGCAAGATGACGTTCTTGTGTCCGTAATGCTCAGCCGGAGTTCGCCCGATCTGCGTCCATTCCCAGCCGAGGAAGGCCACGATGTCGGGGTCGTCTGCGCCCCCCGCGACTGCGTTGCACTGGCGAATCGCCTCCTTGGTGTCGCGCCAGCGCGCCGGCGTTACGCCTTCGGCGTGGTCGTTGATGCTCCAGAAGTCGAGCCCCGAGCAATACCGCGCGAAGTCGCAGGCGTCCGCGACCGGATGAGCTCCCTCGCCCTGCATCAAGGGCAGACTCATGGCGAAGGCGTCGGCCGAGAAAGTCGAGTGGACGTGAAGGTCGCCGAACAGTATCTGCTTGGCCGGCGTCGCAGCGGCAGCTTGCTTAGCGAGCCGCCGAGCGGCACTGAGCTGCACCTGACTGCGGCTATCGACTACGGCCTTCGGGAGCGCATCTCCTTCGATCAATCCGGCGTCTCGGTGATGGCCACTGCCACGCACCAAGAAGAACGCGCCGATGAGGACCACCAACAGCAGAACACCAGTAAGCCACTGCTTCATCTCAGTCCCTCCTTTCGCCGAGCAACACGATTACCCACGGCGGCGCCCCTCACAATGGGAAGCGTGCATAAAGAAGGAGACGGTATCATCCGCTGCAGCCGGCCACGGCTCACCGCGGTCCGGTCACTGCACTTTAGCTCTGAACTGACTCGCTGTGTTGCGACGCAGGTCCAGCAGATCCGTGGACCAGCATTCATTCTCACCGTTGAGCAGCGCCACCGTTACGCCGGGGCTGGCGTTGAAGAATTGTTCCGGGTCGACCGGCGCGGGCAGAGGCAAATTCTCACCGTTGGCCAGGAAGAAGAGCCGCGACTTACCGGCATCCCCGGACTTGAGCATGGCGCGCGTCGTGCCGTCATGGGTTCGGTCAGCGTCCTTGTACCTGTAGCCCTTGCTGTTCGAATCCCAGCCGCTGGCGGCCGCCGGGATTGTTGCCTCGATCACCAAAGCGGGGACGCCGCCGGCCTCGTCGTACACGCACAAAGCATACTCGGTCGTAGCTGTCGGATCGCCGAGCTGAACCGGCAGCAGCAGGCTTCCCTTGACCCATTTCCAGCGCAGGCGATCGGATTCGTCGTTCGGCCGGTCTGTTATCTGTAGGAACCCAGCGCCGGGATCGCCACAACCGTCCGGTGGCTGATCGGGACATGGGGCGCTGCCACTCAGCGTCGTCGTAGTGGTCGTCACGGCCTCGCAAGACACGTCGTTCGTAACATCAAAGTCATGCTCACAAGTGCCCGCACCGTCGCATTCGTCGTCCGTACATATGTCGCTATCGTCGGCACAAGGACTGCCTACCGATTCGAACTGGCACACTGCCGAGCAGCAGTCACCATCGACCGTATTGCCATCGTCGCACTGCTCACCGAAATCGAGCTGGCCATTGCCACAGTCGGGAGGACAGACACCACAAGCCGAGCACGCATCGGGACAGCAATCGAGAAAGCCGAGGCAGGGCTCGTCACAGTAGCAGGTGCCGGGCGCTTGCTGCCCGCACGCATCGGGGGCCGCACAACCGCAATCGACCGGACAGTCAGAGGCGTCCTCCTCGAAGTCGCAGATACCGTTGCCACAGCCTTCGCACCGACACTCCTGAGGATCGCCCAGAGGCAGGCAGCTGCCGGGACATGCTGCATCGCTGGTACCGTCGCACTCTTCGCCGTCCTCCAAGATGTCATTGCCGCACGCGGGGTCTTCGCAGGTGCAATCGAGATCGCACACGCCGGTGGGGCAGGATCCCGGGTCTACCCCGTCGCATTCCTCGCCCGCCTCTATGACGTCGTTACCACATTGCGGATCGGGGCACGTGCAACCGGGCTCGCACAGAGTCGGACACAGACTGTCGTCGGTACCGTCGCAGTCCTCACCGAAATCAGTGACGTCGTTGCCGCACACCGGCAGATCGCCGCCGAAGATGGTGGTCGTGACCTGGTACTCGCCGGAGCCAGCCACGCGCTCGACGAACACCGACCTATCCCCGCCGTTCGGAGTGGCAAAGGTACAGGAGCCGAAGTTGCCGCCCGCGTC
>PIVZ01000369.1 GCA_003354045.1 bacterium | reverse complement strand
TGGCATAAGACAGCGACGGACCTATCGGCAACCTTCATCGTTACGCCAAGCGCTATCGCGTCGTTGACAGCTTTCCCGAGCAAGGCCGGCCGCGCGAAGACATCCTCAAAGAGATCCACGAGATGGCCAAGGAAGAGGATGACTTCTGGCAGACCGGTAAGTGCTCGGGAACGATGTATTGCGGCGACACGTCACATTACGAGTTCTTGAACGAGGCATTCGCTAGTTTTGCCCACGTAAACGCCCTGCAGCGCGATATCTGCCCGAGCGCCACCCGCTTCGAGGGAGAGATCGGCGCGATGGCGCTCGACCTCATGCACGCCGATGCCGTCAAAGGCCACCACCCCGAGGAGACTCCGGTTGCTTCGGTGACCTCGGGTGGGACCGAGAGCATCATCACGGCGGTGCTCACCTATCGCGAGAAGTACCGTGCCGAGCGCGACATCCGCGAGCCGGAGATGATTCTTCCGGTCACCGCTCACCCGGCCTTCGAGAAGGGCGCACATCTCTTCGGGGTGAAGGTGGTGCCCGCTCCCATAGACCCGGAAACCACGCTCGTGGACATCGACTTCGTGCGAAGCAATATCAACGAGCGCACCGTCGCGCTGGTCGGTTCGGCCGGTAATTATCCCTACGGCACGATCGACTCCATAGCCGAGCTGGCCGAGCTTGCGGCAAGTAACGACATCGGGCTGCACGTTGACGGCTGTCTCGGCGGCTTCATCCTGCCCTGGGGCGAGCAGCTCGGTTACGACATCCCGGTCTTCGACTTCCGGTTGCCCGGGGTGACGACCATTTCGGCCGATACCCACAAGTTCGGCTTCGGTCTCAAGGGAACCTCGGTGCTTCTGTACCGGGACACGTCGCTTCGGCAGTACCAGTACTTCATGACGCCCGACTGGCCGGGCGGAAAGTACAACTCGCCCGGCATTGCCGGCAGCCGCTCGGGCGGTTTGATCGCAGCTACCTGGGCTTCGATGGTCAGCCTCGGTCGTGAGGGCTACCTGCGCTATGCCAAGGCGATCTTCGAGACCAGCTTTGCCATGCAGAAGGTGGTGCTCGGCCATCCCGAACTGAAGATGATGGGCAAGCCCACGTTCTGCTTCTCGTTTAGCTCGGATGCCTTCGACATCTACCACGTAAACGACTTCATGAACGAGCGAGGCTGGCGCTTCAACGGCCAGCAATACCCGAACGCCATCCACATGTGCGTGACCCGGCCGCAGACCCAGCCCGGTGTGGTCGAGAAGTTCGCCGAGGATCTCGAAGCGGCCGTCAAATACGCACTCGACCCGCCGCGTGAAACGCCGGCGTCGGCTGCGATATACGGCGGCGTTCCAAAAGACATCCCCGGCGTCGATGAGATGGTCAAGGATCTACTGGTACGTTACCTCGACGGCTGCCAGTCACTTCCACGCAGCCGCGACTGAGGCGGGGCGCCGCTAATCGTCGTTCTGGAGCAGCCGGACCAAAGGCAGGGCCGAGGCAGCGGTAACCACGCAAAGCACAGTGTAGAAGGCGCTCGGGAGGGCGCCGGCGGCGCCTAGGTGGCTGACGGCAAGGACGGAGCCGAGGCCGGCGTTCTGCATGCCCACCTCGATGACCAGGGTCCGGCGTTGGGTCGGCTTCCAACCAAGCGCTGTGCCGCACGCGAAAGCCAGGGAGTAGCCCGCGAGATTCAAGACGAGCATCCCACCGGCGATAGCCGCGCCACTTGCCGCCAGGGCCTCGCGGTTGGCGGCGACCACGACCAAGACGATGAGGACGATCGCCACCGAGGCAAGCGCGGTCGCCAGCCGGTCCCACCAATCCGGAACCCGCTTCACGAACTGGCGTACGGAAATACCGACGAAGACCGGCACGACCACCAGCTTCACTGCATCAACTACCAAGCCGTAGACCGGAACGTCGATGCTCGTCCCGGCCAGCAACGGCAGCCAGAAAGCAATGACCAGCGGACACAGCAGGGTGGCCACTGCGGTCATCGTCACGGAGAGCAGCAAATCGCCGCGGAAGAGGACGGTCATCACGTTCGATGCCATCGCGCCGGGCATGCAGCCGACCAGGATGATGCCGACCTTGAGCTGAGGGTCGGAGTAGAAGGTGGAGACAGCCCAGGCGACCACCGGCATGATCGAGTACTGGGCAATGAGTCCGGCCAGCGGTGGAAGCGGTGCCGCCAGGAAGGCGCGCACCTGTTCAGGCCGCACGAGGGTGCCGACGAAGAGCATGGTGACGGCGAACGCAGGCTTGAGTGCCGGCTTCACGAACAAGAAGGGGCCGGGAAAGTAGAACGCCAGCGCGGCGCCGAGCAGTAGACCGAGGAACACAATCATCGTTATTAAGTGGCCAGGCCGCCGTGCCTAGCATACGGGGGACACGGTTACGACCGGGTTGGCCGGTTGCTGCGGCGGTCGCCACACCAGTAACGGTTCGCCGAGGCACGCATTCGCGTGACCCATGGCGTTTCTCATAAGAGAGGGCCGTGGAAATCCCACTGGCCGCGTGCTACGCACCTCGGGGGTTTCGTGACGGCTGCGGCATCATCTTCTCTCGAGCAGGCTCTTGTGGTCGCTTTTTGGACGGCTTCGGCGCTTTATGCCGCCAGCCTGTTCCTTACCCTGGTGCGCCCGCGCTGGGGTCGCCATCCGTTAGCGGTGGGCGCCATCGTGCACTTCATGGCCATGGCCGGACGCGGTTGGGCGATCGGCTTCTTTCCGCTGACCAACAAGTTCGAGTCTTTCTCGGCAGCCGCGCTGGCGCTGGCAGTCGTGTGCTGGGCGAGTTGGCGCGAGAACCGCATCTACGGCGTTGCGATGTTATCGGTTGCCATCACCTCGCTCATGACCGCGCTGTCTTTCCCGGCCGGTCTCTCGTTCGCGCCGCCGTTGATGTACACGATCTGGTACCCGCTTCACGTGCCGCTGTCCTTCGTGTGCTACGCCCTGTGGGCGGCCTCCGCCGCGGCCGCATTGGTATGGTTCACGGATCGCCGCGCCGAGTGGCTCCTCATGATCGACCGCTTCGCGCTCATCGGTTTCGGCTTGTGGTCGGTTTCCATGATCTGCGGCGGTGTTTGGGGAGTGGTGGCCTGGGGCGCCTACTTCCTGTGGGATCCGAAGGTCATCTGGTCGGTGATCCTCTGGTTTCATTACGCCGCCTTCGTTCACGCTCGCATGACGCCCGCGCTCGCCTTCAGCCCATGGGTGCGTCCGGTGCTTGCCTGCGTGGGGTTCATCTGGGTCTTCGTTGCCTACGTAGGCACGTCGTTCTTCTTCGGGATGTCGAGCCATGCCTTCTGAGCGCGGATTCAAGTCACGCCTGTGGGCGCTTCTCGTCTCGCAGGGACTCGGAGTGACATGTGGCCTGGCCACCGTTTTTCTCCTGGCCGTCGGCTCGGTGGCGCTCGTCGCGTCTCGGGAGGGTGCGTCGGCAGGTATTCAAGGAGACGACATCCGCCCCTTCTTCGAACAGCCATCGCTCTGGCACACATGGTTCTACTTACTCGTTGTCGTGCTGGCCGTTTACGGACTGAACGTCTTCTTGTGCACCTGCCGGACGGTATGGCTGCGCGTGAAGGCCGGCGTGACGGCGCCGTCGGCCTATGGAGCGGCGCTGATGCACACGGGTTTCCTCTTCGCCTTGCTGGCGCATCTCGTCGGAGGCTGGGGTGGGTCGGAAGGAGCCCCTATCGCCTTGACCGACAACTGGGTGCCTCTGACCGAAACCGTCGAGGCTCGCCTTGAAGGCGTCACCCCGGTGACGCATCCCGACGGAAGCACCAAGCAAATTTATGCTGACATCCAGTGGCGCCGCGGCGAGCAAGGCGTCGTCCACGACGCGACGATCAGCTACAACGGTCCACTCACCGAGAACTGGGGCAGCCGGCTCTTCCTGTTGGCGGGAGTCCGTAAGAATCTGGTGGCAAGGATCTCCGATGGACAGGAAACCTGCACCGCCGCGGCCGGTCGGCCGTGTCGTCTAGGCGAGCGTTTGCTATTCATCGCCGGCATTCATCTGAGCGGGCACTGGGGCAATCGCCCGATGGCCGTCGTCAGAAGCGCATTCCCTCAGAGCAAGGCATCCTTTTTCTTGATCGCCGGGAGGAAAGAGGAGCGACCCGACGGGACGAAGCTTGAACTGGTCGGCCTCGAGGAAGCGCCCGTCGTAATCGTCCGTCATCGCTACGCGCCGGGAAACCCCTGGGCGCTGCTGGCGAGCGTAGTGCTCGTCGTCGGTATGATCCTGTTCGGCCGCTCCTGGTGGACGGTTGCGCAGCGGTAGTGCGGCCCGCTCAGCGTGTCTTCTTGATCTTCTTGTCGCGGACGTAGATCGACTTGCCGGGACGGTTCGCGACGCTCCGCTCGTCGATCTCGAAGATGTCTACGGCGCGCACCAGGTCGCCCAGCTTGGCGTAGTCGTAGTTGCGCGGGTCGAACTCGGGGGTCGTGTTGGCGATGTACTGGCCGATGCTCCCCAGATAAGCCCAGCCGCTCTCGTCGGCGGCATCTTCGACCGCGCCTCTCAGAAGCTTTACGAGCTTGGCGTCGCGCTTGAGAGACGTTGCCGTCTTCTTTGGGCGCTTGGTGTCGGCCTTGTCGCGCCTGAGAATCTCCGTGAAAACGAACTTGTCGCAGGCGCTGACGAAGGGCTTGGGTGTCTTCTTCTCACCGAGACCGATCACCAGTGCACCGGCCTCGCGCAGGCGCGAGGCGAGTCGCGTGAAGTCGCTGTCGCTCGAGACCAGGCAGAAGCCGTCGAGCTTCTCGGTGTAGAGCAGATCCATCGCATCGATGATCATGGCGCTGTCGGTGGCGTTCTTGCCGACCGTATAGCGAAACTGCTGAATTGGCTGGATGCCGTGCTCCAATAGCACGTCCTTCCAGCCTTTGAGGCCCTGGGTGGTCCAGTCCCCATAGGCCCGCTTGACACTGGCCACGCCGTACTTGGCCACCTCGGCGAGCAAACCTTCGACGATTGCGGCAGCCGCGTTGTCGGCATCTATGAGAACGGCGAGCTTTTGCTGGGATACTTCTTGCGTCATGTGTTTGGCCTGAGGCAACCCTACTCCTCTATCCCGGCCGTGGCGAATGCGGTCGCGTTAGACCACCGGGCGATTCTCTGAGAAACTGCCCGTCTGATCTGCGAAGCGTCACGCGCGTATTCAGGGAAAGGAAAGAGGTTTCACTGCATGAACGGGGTCGAACCTACACAGTCATCTTCATCCGCTTCACAGCCACGTTGGAAGAGCCTTCTTTTCCCCGA
>PIVZ01000368.1 GCA_003354045.1 bacterium | reverse complement strand
CGCCTCCGACGGTGAAGGCGAGATATGGGTGCAGTACGGGGACAACAACGTGCTCGAGCACAACCTCGTTCACGCCCGTGGCGCAAGCGATGGCGGCGTGGCCAACATGATGGTCGTCTCCTACAACGACACCTCCGGCAATGCTCTCGACTACAACCTCTACTTCAGTGAAGACGGTGCGGCCAATGCGGAGTTCTCACTGGAGAATGGCTCCTATGCCGGTTTTGCCGCCTGGCAGGCAAGCGGTCAGGACGCGAACTCGCTGTTTGCCGATCCGCAGCTCGACGACCCCGGCAACGGGGGCTTCCACATAGCGGACGTCTCGCCTGCGCGGGATGCCGGAGATCCGAGCTTCGTGCCCGACCCCACGGAGATCGATCTCGACGGCGAGTACCGGCTGGCCGGGTCGACTGTCGATATAGGCGCCGACGAGGTCAGCGACTGCGGTGATGGCAGCGTGGATCCTGGGGAAGAGTGTGATGATGCCAATACCACCAACGGCGATGGCTGCGACAACAATTGCACCTCGACGGCCTGCGGCAACGGGATCGCGACGACCCCCGAGGAATGTGACGATGGGAACACGGCCGATGACGACGGCTGTGACGGCAACTGCACGGTAACGGCCTGCGGCAACGGCGTGGTTACTGCCGGTGAGCAGTGCGACGATGGCAATGCCACGGACGGTGACGACTGCGACAACAACTGCACTGCGACCGGATGTGCCAACGGCATCGTTACCGCCGGTGAGGAGTGTGACGACGGCAACACCGCCGACGGCGATTGCTGCGACTCCTCGTGCCAGGCCGAGACCGTGGGCAGCAGCTGTAGCGACGGTGAGCCGTGCACCCTCGGCGACGAGTGCGACGGTGGCGGATTGTGCGTAGGGAGCGCGGATCCGGACCCCGCCTGCCTGCTCCCGCTCGACTCCCGGGGCTCTTCTTTGTTGCTTAAGGACAAAGGGCAGAAAGATCTGCTAAAGTGGTCCTGGGGCAAGGGGCCGCAGGTGGATGCAGGAGACTTCGGTCTGCCGGCAACCACCGACGACTACACCCTGTGTGTGTACGAAGACGTCGGCAGCACGCCTGGCATGGTAATCGGAGCCACCGCGCCGGCGGGAGGCTCGTGGACGGACATGGGAACACGCGGGTTCAAGTACAAGAGCTCGGAACTCACGCCGGACGGAATCAAAATCGTAGGGCTCAAGCCGGGCACGGTCGGCAGGGCGCGGATCAAAGTGAAGGGTAAGGGCACGAACCTTGGGATGGGCAGCCTCGGCTTCGATGCCGGCGCGGCCATTATCGTGCAGATGCGCAATCAGCGGACCGAAGCCTGCTTTGGCGCACAGTTCGGCCCGCCATTCATGAGGAACGACGTTGGGCAGTTCAAGGACAGGACGGACTGAGGTGAGGGGATGTGGAGAGGTGGTGATTTGTCTGGATCCACCGCAGACTGTAAACGTCCCGGGCGAACCATCGTCCCGCGGCGACCACCGGGCTGCCGGGGCGTTGCCGTCGGCAGAGGCATGATGAGGTTGGGGGTGCGTGTGAATACTACGTACATGACGAAGGAATCGGCAAGACCTGTGTGTGCGAGGGGCGTCGTGCTGGCGGCCCTCGTGGTATTGGGTGGCTGCGCGGCCTTTCAACAGGAGGCCGAGCCGACCGACGAATTTCTTTTCATGCGTCCGGCGCCGGCCGAGCAGCGGGTAGTCTTTTCGAAGAGCTATGAGTTGGGCAGGCGCTATACCGTGGCCGTGGACGAGCCGATGGTGAGCATCAAGAACTACGGTGTTGCCGAGAGGGTGACGCGCGCGGTGATCTTGCAGGACTTCGACCAGCAGTGTGGTAGCTTGCTGGGAAGAGATCATGTGTCGTGTACCGATAGCCCGTTTTCCGGCGTTCGAGGCAATCTTGGTGATACCTTTCGCGTGGGTGGAGCGATAGTCGAGGAAGGCGTTCCCTATTACATGATAGAGATCGAAGCGGTCGGTGGGAACGCTTACATGCTTGCCGATCCCGATGGCTACTTGCGTGATGGTGCCTATATGGCGTGGCGCGGGGAGAAGGAAAACGGCATGAACAGGCGTGGTCTTCCTCATGAGGCGGTGCAGCCTGAGATTCGGCTCGATGTAGCCGGTCCGCTCTTCAGCTATGAGACCGACGAGACGTTCGTCGTCGATGCCGCTCGCTACCTCAACTACGAGCTGGTCTACAAGGGCACGGCCTACGACCATCGCGGGACTTCCTACCGCGTCCTCTACCGAGAGTACCGCCGCGACAATACACGGGTGCCGAGCTTCGAGCAGGTCCTCAGCTTCGCGGCCGACCAAACCGATTTCGAGCTGCTCGGTCTGCGCATCGGCGTGTACGGTGCGACCGCCGACACCCTCACCTTCAGTGTCGAACAAGATTCGGTACCGCCTGCACCGCGCTGAGAAGACACTTCGTGTCTGACTGCGGACGAATCGGAGGCGTCCTGGTCGGCCCCATCCGGAGTCGGCAGGCACACCTCGTGCTCGAGGGGAGCTGTGCGGCTTTGCCGAAACCTGCTGTTACCGATGCAGACTGAGATTTCGATCCGTGCCGCTCAGGCGGCCGACTCATCCTTCATACTCGCCTGCATACACGAGCTCGCCGAGTACGAGAAGCTCACCCACGAGGTCGTCGCTGACGAAGATTCATTACGCGAGCATCTCTTCGGCGAGCGGCGTTTTGCCGAAGCGTTGATCGGCTGTCTCGACGGCAAGCCAGTTGGCTACGCGTTGTTCTTCCACAGCTACAGCACCTTTCTGACGCGGCCGGGAATCTACCTGGAAGATCTGTACGTGACCGAGGCGACACGTGGCCATGGCGTCGGCAAAGCTTTGCTCAGAGCGTTGGCCGAGCTTGCCGTGACGCGCGGTTGCGGCCGCCTGGAATGGGCCGTACTCGACTGGAACGAGCCGGCCATTCGCTTCTACCAATCGTTAGGGGCCAGACCGGTGGATGGATGGACGGTCTACCGGCTAGCGGGCGAGGCGCTCGAAGCGCTCGGCAAAGACCGTTAGCGGCGCGCCGAGAAACCTGCGTTCCTCCGACCTCTGCCTCCGGTATCAACAACGGAGCTGCTCGACTATACTCGTCTGGGAGCTTTGACATGGCGAAAACGAGAATCGCAAAGAGTGCCAACGAGAGGCTCGAACGCATCCTTGACGAGGTCGCTGCGAGCTATCGCGAGGGGCGCGAGATAGACAGCCTGGAGAGTGCCGCGCTGCCCAACGAGCGCAAGATCGTCACCGCGCTCGAGCACATCAAGCACGTCATGTACATGGGATTCTACTCGACCCGTGACCTCAGTGAGGTCAACCTGCGCCAGCATATCGGGGAGCATCTGTACGACGCCTTCGAGGGCCTCGTCGAGCAGATAGCGCGCGCTCTCGTGTACAGGCGTCAGCGGGGTGGGGAGCCCTCGCAGGAAGACATCGTCGAGAGCGAGAACGCGGTGCTGGAAGTGTTTTCGTGCATTTCCTGTCTACGGGCTTCTCTCGCCCTCGATGTGGAGGCGGCTTACGACGGGGACCCGGCCGCGCAGAGTATCGAGGAAATCATCTTCAGCTATCCGGCGATAGAGGCGATTACGGCGTTCAGGATCGCGCACGAGTTCTACAGGCTCGAGGTGCCGATGATCCCGCGGATCATGACTGAGTACGCGCACGGACAGACCGGTATCGACATCAATCCCGGAGCCGAGATCGGTAAGAGCTTCTTCATCGATCACGGGACGGGCGTTGTCGTAGGGGAGACCACCGTGATCGGCGATCGAGTGAAACTCTACCAGGGGGTCACGCTAGGCGCGCTGTCGATTCCGCGCGACCAGTGCGGTCAGGTGATTCGCACCTCCAAGCGCCACCCCACGCTCGAAGACGAGGTGACGGTGTACGCGGGTGCCACCATTCTCGGTGGCGATACCCTCGTTGGCGCCGGCTCGGTGATCGGCAGCAATGTCTGGCTCACGGAGTCCGTTCCGCCGAACTCAAAGGTGACCTACGCTTCACCGAAGGCCTCGCGCAAGGCGGCGGACGAAGATGCTGCCGCCGGCTCCCACGGGCGCTGAGTGAGATCGAGGACAGGAACGAGTGAGATCGCGGACAGGAACGGGGACGCATGCTTACACCTTACGACGACTACCCAATTCACCAAGCGCCGCTGCCCATAGACCGGGTTGCTGCTAGCGATCGGAACTTCTACGACCGTTACTATTTCAACGTTCACGACACCGCCGGCGAGATCTTCATGGCCTTCGGTTTGGCCGTGTATCCGAATCTCGGCGTCATGGATGCGTTTGCGTGCGGCGTGCGCGGAACCAAGCACCACATCGTGCGCGCGTCACGCACCCTGGCGGGAGATCGTCACGACACGCGCGTCGGTCCCTTCCGCGTCGAGGTCATAGAGGGCCTGCGCCGGCTGCGGATCGTCTGCGAGCCGACCGAGCACGATCTGGCCTTCGACCTTACCTTCGAAGGATGGGCCGAGGCCTACGAGGAACCGCACTTTTTTCGCGCCAATCCACTGGGCCGGCCGATCATGGATTACACCCGGCTTACGCAGGTGGGCCGCATGAGCGGTGAGCTGACGGTCGGGGATGAGCGTTTCGCCGTCGAACCGCAAGGATGGCGTTCGGTGCGCGACCGCTCTTGGGGCATACGTCCGGTGGGAGAGGCCGAACCGGAAGGAGCGCTCGTTGAGCGGCCCGAGCGTGTACAGTTCTTCTGGAACTGGTCGCCGGTGCACTTCGAAGACTTCGCGACGATCTACACGGTGAGCGAATACAGCGACGGCAGACGCTGGCACCAGTCTGGAGCGTTGATGCGCGCGGGCGAAGAAACGCGTCACGCGATCGGCGTCGAACACGACCTTCGCTTCGACCCGGGGACGCGGCGATTCGCAGGTGCCTCGATCAGACTCGACCTCGGCGATGGCGACGAGATCGTCTGTGACTACGAGCCGCGCCTACTTTTCCTGATGCCGGCGATCGGCTACCAGGGCCCATGGCGTCATGGGCAGTACCAGGGGGCACTCAAGGTCGAGGGGGAGCTGTGGGATGCGGCCGACGAGACAACGGCCTTGATGCATGGCTGGCTTACCGAGACCCTGTGTGATGTGACTGCCGGCGACGAGCGCGGGCAGGGGATCTTCGAGCTTGCCGCGGTGGGGCCGCACACTAGCTACGGCTTCGAGGCCAGCTTCCACGGCTGGCAGGGTTGAGCGGCGCCTCTTGTGACACCG
>PIVZ01000367.1 GCA_003354045.1 bacterium | reverse complement strand
GCTCGTGACTGTGGATGACATAGAGTTTCCAGATTCTGCGCTAACCGACCTCTACCGGCGCCAGGAGGCGATGCCTGCCTCCGGCGCGACTGCCTCAGCCGAACCAGATGAAGAATGACGAGCCGGGTGGGGTGCCCCATATCGGGCGTCTCGATCCCTCGCATCACATTCTCGTTGTCGGTGCCGGGCCGTGCGGCCTGTTCGCTGCAAAGACTCTGATCGAGGCCGGGGCCCGCGTAACCGTCATCGAATCCACCGATCGAGTCGGCGGACTGGCAGCCGCACACAGCATAGGCGAGAACGACTTCGAGCTCGGCGTTCACCATCTGCACTCTTTCGATGCCTACGTGTTTGACGAGATCGCAGGTCTGCTGGGCGAGCGCCTGCGCCCGGTCGAGAAGTCGGCGCTGATTCGTTTTGGCAAGGGGTTTTGCCGCTACCCGTTGCAGCTGCCCGACGTGTTCCGGGCTTTGGGGCCAGGGGCGACCCTGCGCTGCTGCATCGGGCTTGTCGCAGAGCAGCTCAGAAACCGGCTACAACCGCGCAAGCCCGAGAATGGCGAGCAAGCGCTGATCCAGATTTACGGCAAGGCGCTCTATCGACTCTTCTTCGAGAGCTTCACGCACCGTTACTGGGGCGTTCACCCTTGCGATCTTTCCGCTGTCTTCGTCGAGAAGAAGATGCCGAGGATCTCGGCCTTTGATGTCGTGCGCAAGGCCTTGGCAAGGTTCGGCGTGAGGGGAGGCCCGTTGCGTGCCGTTGAGAGCGCGATAGCCGAAGAGACATTATATTATGCGCCGACCGGCGCGCATGAGATCTACGATGCGCTCGCCGGCTTCATTCGAGAGAGGGGCGCCGAGCTACGGCTGAACGCTCCACTGGAGCGGCTTTTTGCCGACAATGGTCGAATCGCCTGTGCAAGTACCGGCGATGGGTCGGATGCGACGATCGAAGGGGTAGACTTCGTGATCTCGACGGCGCCGCTGCCGGCCTTGACCGAAGCCTTACGGCCGGAGGCGCCATCCGCAGTCCTGCGTGCCGCCGAGACTCTGCACTACAAACCCCAAGTCGTGCTTGGACTCCTCGTCCGCAAGCCGCGTGTGCTTGATGCCCTCTACGTGTACTTCCGAGAAGGCTCGTTCCATCGTGTGGCGGAGCCAAGGCTTTCCGGTCTCGATGTCACGCCACCCGACCACACGATCCTCGTCATCGAGCTGACCGAGCAGGTGCGTTCGGACGACCATGCACGCCAGGCCGAGCTAGTAGACGAGGTGTGTCGCGATCTCGCCCGGGAAGGTCTGATCGAAGGACGAAGAGACGTCGCCGAGCATCGCTTCTTATTCGCGAGCCACGCCTACCCAGTCTACCTCAACGGCTTCGACTACGAGCTACGAACTATCAACGATTACCTCGACGGCGTTGACAACCTCATCTCGACCGGACGCCAGGGCGGCTTCACCTACCCGAACATGCACGAAGCCATGCGCATGGGCCACGAAGCTGCACTCGAAGCGATAGAGCAGCGCCTGCGAGTCTGACCGAGTTTCGTTTACGCTGCTCAGCCGGTCTCATAGACGAGCATCCCGTCGCTGCGCCGGCGTCGCTCCGCCTCGCCCGCCAGCAGCAGGTGTTCCAGGTGCGCATAGGTCTCGGCTTCGGCCATCAAGCCCCAGCTTCGCGGCGGAAACAGCTTGCTGGAGAATTCCGGAACGGTGCCCGGTCCGATCTCACGGGCAATTTCCTTGATGCGGTCGAGCCGCTCGTAGTGATGCCGCTTGATCGCCTCGGCTCGCTCTGCGAGGTCGGTGAAAGGATGGCCGTGAGCCGGGAGTACCTGACCGACATGGGAGATCTCCGCCACACGATCGAGCGAATAGAAGAACGAAGCCAAGGGATCGCGTGATTCCGACAATCCCGAGATGTGCGGCGTGATCGTCGGCAGCACGTGATCGCCGGCAAGAAAGGTCCCGGTCTCCGGGTCATGGAGGCACAGGTGATCGGCCGTATGGCCGGGCGTGTGCACAGCGAAGAAATCCCGCCCCGCGAGCTTGAGCTCATCGCCGTGTCCGATCGGATGGGTGATCTCGGGCACCCACGGTACGCGTCCCATGAACATCAACGTACGCCAGAGCAAGCGCCTGCCGATATCCAGTGCAGTACGTGAGCTACCCCATGGCGTGGCGCCTCTCCACGAATGAACCAGCTTCGGCGGTTGGTTCAGATCTTCGTCGGCTTCGCCGTCATCCTTGGGCTTGCCGGGAAGATCGTCTACGGAGACTTCGGGCTGGTCCGAGCCCGGACGGCCCGGACCGAAGTAGAAACTATGGTGGGCGATGACCTTCGCACCGGACTCTTTGTGAAAACGCGCAGCACCTCCGAAGTGATCGGGGTGAGAATGGGTGACGATGACGGTGTGTACGTGCTTGGCGCTGATACCTGCTCGCGCCATCCGATCCTGCAAGGTGCGCCAGGCCCCCGGGCCCGGCAACCCAGGATCGACAATGGCTGCGCCCTCGCTGTCTATCAACGCGTAGCAATTGACGTGGCCGAGCCCCGGTATGCGGATCGGCAACTCCAACCGTAGGATGTCGGGAGCGACTTCTGTCACCTCTGTACGCGCGCTTTCTCTTTCCTGTCTCCGGCTCATTGCGACATCCTATCAGCGGTCAATCATGAGGGGATCATAGAGGGGCACTTGGCTCGAAGTGCTGCAACAAACTGTCTGCGCAGTAGGAGGCGGAGCGTCGGCGCCGCGGGAAAATTCCCGCTTCGAGAGGAACCGCGAGCGCTGTTGGCCGCGGGAGGCAGTCTGCGCCCCCGCCTGCCCCCGGCCGGCCCCGGCAGTACCCCGCGCGACCAAAAGCCAGGGTGGGTATGGTTTTTCGCGCCGGCGAGCCGTTTGCCCGTTCGAGCGATATGAACGGCCGACGTTCATTCCTACTTGGCACCATGCTTGCAACTACTTCCTGGAGCCGTCGCCGCGAAGTCAACAAAGTGGATATGGAAGTGGAGCGGCTCATTGCATAACGGGAGTCAAAAAAATGAGCCATGTATTACATTTCCTGAACGATGAGGGGGGCGCGACAGCGATCGAGTACGCATTGCTCGCCACGCTCATCTCGATTGCAGGCATAGCTGCGATGACCAGCATCGGCACCAACGTCAGCATGAAAATCAATGATGCTGCCACCGCGCTGAGCTGACGAGCACGACAATACGCGGTCCAACGACCTGACGATACTGCGACCGTATTCGACCTGTCAGCCGAGAGACTCGAATACGCCTTCGAAAAACCCCCGGCGATCCTTCGCCGAGATGAACACACCGGTGTCCTTGCGCCCTGTGTGGAGCAGCTCGACATAGGCGCTACAAAGGCGTAGCGCTTTCTGGCGCGCGAGAGGCGACTTCGCGCCCATGCCGAGGGATCTCGTACCCTACGGGTGCGTACGAGCGGAGGGCAATATCATGCCAGAACTGATCAGCGTCGAATCGACCGGAGCCGGGGTGGTGCAATTGATTCTGAATCGTCCCGACAAAAAGAACGCGCTTTCGATCGCCCTGCGCGACGAGGTGAGTGACGCGTTGGACGATCTTGCGCGTGACGAGGAGCTCAAGCTGCTGATCGTCACGGGGGCCGGCAGCATCTTCTCCGCGGGCTTCGACCTCAAAGAGTTCGAGCGACTGGGCGAGCCGGAATTCGCCAAACGGCTGTGGGATTCGAGTGACCGCTTCCATCGTGCGTGGCTGGAGTTTCCGCTGCCGACGCTGGCAGCGGTAAACGGCCCGGCCATTGCCGGCGGCTGCGACCTGGCCGTGATGTGCGACCTTCGTGTGGCGGCCAACACCGCCTTCTTCTCGCACCCGGAGATAACCTTCGGCGACGTGGTCTACACTCCGCTGCACGATTTGGTGGGCGGTGCGGTTGCACGCGAACTCTGTCTGACCGGACGCAGGGTAGGCGCCGAGGAGGCACGGACTCTTCGTCTGGTATCGAGCGTCGTGGAGCCCGACGAGTTGAAGGCCGAGGTTGCGCGGTGGAGCGAGCAAGTAACGGCCGCTCCGCGTGACGTCTTGCTTCGCACCAAGGCGAAAATCATCCGGCGCGCCGCGATAGACACGCACGCGACGCTCGATCTGTGACGACAGTGCAGGCCGGCGCACCGGTGGCGGTTAGCGAGGCATCGGGCCAACGCTCGTCAAGAGCGTTGCGGAGCACATCGTCGGCCATACAGACTTCGGCGCTTCAGTCGGTCGGGCTCGGAATGGGGATTGTTCTCAGTGCTACCGTCGCCACGCCATAACAGAAAAGGCCGAGTAGCAGCACCGTGCTGAAACCGTAGATCATCGAAAGTATGGTTGTCGCAACCGAGCCGACGACGGAGGCGAATCCGTTCACCGCCCAGCCCCATGCTACGTACTCGCGCTCATGGACGCCGAGGGCCGAGACTGTGGCCAAGCCAAGCGGCATGAAGGCCCCCAAACAAAGTCCGAGCGGAGCGATGAAGATGATTGCCAGCACGACGCGCAGCGCCAGTGGCGCGGCCAGGGCGATGGCCACAAGCTCGTTCAGACCGAACGCGTAAAATAAGGTCAGAACCGACAGCGCTCCGAGTAGCAGCGGCAAAGCGCGATCGCGCTCGTGTCCATATGCGCCGGTAGCCAGGCTGCCGATGCCGGCGAACACCAACAGCGCCATCAGAGTGACCGTCAGCGAGTAGGTGGGATAGCCGAGGAAAAGCGTGAGCTTCTGGATGAGACAGATCTCGTAGAACATGAAACCGAAACCGAGGGAGCAGAAATAAACCGCAGCGCGCCCCTTATGTGGAAGCGCGGACCAAGTCTGTCGAATCGCCAGGAAAGGAAGCAGCAGAAAGACGGCGGCAAACAAGATGGCAATGGCGAGAAGTGCGAGCAATAAGCGCTCGCCGACGGCGTACTCGGTATCCGCAAAAGTCAGGCGTCCAGTCAGGCCACGCACGATCGTTGAGAATCGTGCGAAGTGCCAAAAGAAAGGCGAATCGTCCTCGACAGGCCTGAGGTTGTAAGGATGTTCGTCGAACCACCGCTCGAGCTCGCTCCAGGGCGTGGATATCACCGTGCTCACGGGGCCGTCGTCCAAGGCCTGTCCCGGAGCGTATCGGGCCTGGCTAGCGGGCATGTGATATGCCTTTACCAGGAACCGCATGATTTCGTTCTTGGTAAGAGGGCTTGCTTTGACGATGATCGTCGAGAGCTCCAGCGGCCCTTTGGTGGTGGCCACCAGCACGTG
>PIVZ01000012.1 GCA_003354045.1 bacterium | reverse complement strand
GTGGCATTCAGCGCCAGTATCACTTCGGTGATGTTTTCGCTGTCAACGCGATCAACCAGACGGGGAATGCGCAATTCTTCGGGGCCAATTGCATCTAATGCGGACAATGTACCGCCAAGAACGTGATAGCGGCCCTTGAACACGCCTGACCGCTCCATCGCCCACAGATCCGCAACATCCTCAACCACGCCGCTTTGGCAAGCGAGCAAGGACGCCGCGATCTTGCATCCTCGGAGTAGCATCCGCCAAGCAGGATCAGTTGCAGTCGAACGGCGACAGATGAACCCCGCAAGATAGGAGACGGACATGCAGTTTTCAGGGTTGGATTCCGAAGAGGCGCGGTCCTTTGCAGCTTCTTGGCTGCCGGCGTGGACCGGCAATCGCCCCGAGCATTTGGTCTCTTTCTACGGCGACGATGCTTTCTACTCGGACCCGGCGATCCCTACCGGCGTTCGCGGACGCGAGGCGCTCCTGGCGTATTTCACGAAGCTGCTGGCCGCGAATCCCGCGTGGGTGTGGACACACACCGGCTCCATCCCCATCAACGACGGCTTCCTCAACAAGTGGCATGCGTCTATTCCGGCTGGCGGGGGCTCGGTGGAGGTTGACGGAGTTTGCACCTGTCAGATTCGCGACGGGCTGATCTACTCGAACGAGGTGTTCTTCGACCGCACCGAGCTGGTCCAGGCGATCATGGCATCGCGCTAGGCCTCTGAGGCCGTCTTGCCCGGGTATCAGCGCCGCGGCATCGGCTCGCGCCTGGCGCGGACCGGTATCACCATGCTGCAGGGCGCATCATGCCCCTTCGTCGTTGTGCTCGGACACGCCGAGTACTACCCCCGCTTCGGTTTTATCCCGGCATCCACCCATGGTCTGTTGAGCCAGTGGGAGGGCGCCCCCTGACGAAGCTTTCATGGCGCTCAATCTCGACGAGCCGGTCATGAAAGAAGTACGGGGAATCGCGAAGTACAGAGACGAGTTCGATCAGGCGATATAGGAGCCGAGGGCTTCCATCGTCTGAAGGAGACAACATGAAACGAATTGCCGTCACCCTATTGCTGCCGCTTGCGGTCGCGCTCGGCGGTTGCGACGAGAAGATGGAGCTCGGCCCGGATGCAGACGCTCTCGGCCACACGGCACCGACTCAGGCCACGGCGAAGGCCAACGCAAAAGTGCTCGACGAGCTGCCCTTCTCTGACCGGCAAGATTTCGAAGACGCCAAACGGGGGCTGATCGCCAGTCATCCGGGCCTGATCATAGAGGACGCCTACGGCGGATTCGTGTGGAATTTGCCGGCCTATGAGTTCATCGACGGCGAGGCACCTGCGAGCGTCAACCCCAGCCTGTGGCGCCAAGCAAACCTCAATCAGATGCATGGCCTCTTCAAGGTTACCGACGGCATCTATCAACTGCGCGGCTTCGACCTCTCCAATATGACGATCATCGAAGGCAAGACGGGGTGGATCATCGTCGATCCTCTGACTGCCAAGGAAACGGCTGCCGCGGCCATCGCATTCGCGCGCAAACATCTCGATGAGAAGCCGATCGTCGCGATGATCTTCACCCACAGCCACATAGACCATTTCGCCGGCGTGTTCGGGATAATGGAGGCCGAGGAGATCGCCCGCCGCAAGGTTCGGATCATCGCGCCAGAGGGGTTCATGGAGGAGGCGACAAGCGAGAACGTAATCGCGGGGATGGCCATGGGCCGCCGGGCCATGTTCATGTTCGGAAGGAACCTCCCCCGCTCACAGCGCGGTCACGTGGACTCGGGGCTCGGGATAAGCCCGTCCTACGGCACGCTCGGAATCATGGAGCCCACCGACATCGTCGATAGCACGCCGCAGAAGATGACCATCGACGGGGTCCGGTTTGTGTTCCAGAATGCGCCGGGGTCCGAGGCGCCGGCCGAGCTCGCCTTCTATCTGCCCAAGCTAAAGGCATTTTGCGGCGCCGAGATCATCTCGCGCAACATGCACAATCTATACACACTGCGCGGCGCCAAGGTGCGCGACGCGCTCAAGTGGAGCAACTACATCGACGAGGAGATGCGCCTGTTCAACGACGCGGAAATCTACTTCGCCAGCCACCACTGGCCGCTTTGGGGCAAAGAGCGAATCATCGAGTTCCTCGAAAAACAGCGTGACACCTACAAGTACATCCACGACCAGACTTTGAGATTGGCCAACGCCGGCTACACACCTCGTGAAATCGCCGAAGAGATCGAGCTGCCCGAGTCCTTGCGCATGTCGTTTCCGAACCGCGGCTATTACGGCACCGTGAGGCACAACTCCAAGGCCGTCTATCAGGGCTACCTCGGTTGGTACGACGGCAATCCCGCCAACTTGAATCCGTTGCCGCCGACCGAGGCCGGTGTGCGATACGTCGAATTGATGGGCGGCGCCGACAAGCTGCTCGCCCAGGCCGAGCTCTATTTCGACAAGGGTGAGTACCGTTGGGTGGCGGAAATTCTCAGCCATCTGGTGTTCGCGGAGCCCGGCAACACCAAGGCCAAGGCACTGCTGGCGCGCACTTATGACCAGCTCGGCTATCAATCCGAGTCGGGCCCGTGGCGTGATGTCTACCTGACTGCCGCCTATGAGCTGCGCCACGGGGCGCCGGAGAGGGGCCTCGACATCTCCATCATGCTCGACGTTCTCAGGCAGACTCCGCTCTCACGTTTTTTCGACTCCATGGCCGCAAGGCTGAACGGCCCGGATGCAGAAGGTACGGAGATGACCGTGAACATGATCTTCACGGACCTCCATGAAAGCTATGTCTTGGCTCTCGAGAACGCGGTCCTGCACCACTACAAGACCACACCCGACCCGGCAGCCAACGCGACCATCAAGCTCACCCGGGAACTCTTCCTGCGCATGGCCATGGGGAAGGCCGGCATCAAGGACACGTTGTTCTCGGACGACCTTCAGGTGGAAGGAAGCCGGATCGACCTGGTGCGATTCTTCTCCTTGTTCGACAAGCCAACGGGGACGTTCAACATCGTGACACCGTAGCGCGACGGCGTGCTTCGCCGTTGCCAGCGCTCACGGCCGTTCACTGCCAGGCCTCCGAGGCGATTGGTCCGCCTGCGACGACACTGAGGTCGGTACTGAGAAACGCGGCTGACCCGGGCTAAGTATCCTCGGAGCGGCGCTTCTGCTCGAGAATCTTGGCAAGCGTGCGCTTGTCGTCCGCGGAAAGGGAGGCCGTCGCCTGCTCGAAGCGCTCGAGGCGATTCGCCTGCTGCTTGAAGTAGACGATGTCGCTGATCACGCGAAGGGCGTCGCGGATACTCCCCGAGAGCTTGGCCGCGCGCTCGGGAGTTATCTCGTGGTTGCGCATGCCATCGACGGTGCCGACCAGCCGGTCGAGCTCGCCCAGCCAGTCCTTGGAGTCTTTCTCCAGCTGCACATAGAACTCGGCATCGCTCACCATCCAGAGCCGGATCAAGTCAAGATCGCTTTGGCTGAGCTGAAGGTCCTTTTCGAGCTTGCCGATCACCTCATCCATGGCATCGGCCGTCTGCCCCTGAAGTTCCTCACGCAAGTCGTCCTGAAGTGTGGCAAGGATCTTCGAGAGCTTGTGGAAGGTATCGACCTCCGTCTTGTCTCCAAGACCGCCTCGGTACGAAGCGATGTCATGTAGCGCGTTCTTGATGTCGTCTACCCGGCTCATCGTATCTCCTTATCTCTCGGCTCGAGGCCCGAACACGCCCACTCTACTCGACCACACGAACGACGAGCAAGCCCTGTACCACGGAAAGTTGACGCGAGCCTGCAAAACACCTCTCTCTGCCGGCTCACGGCCACGGCTGAAGTAGGTCCGGGCGGCGAGGCCGAGCATGTCGGCGGGCCCGAGAGGCGGGCCCGAGCGTGTCGGCGGGCCCGGGCGTTGTCTCGGCCCTGCCGGCCTATTAGCCTAGCCGCGACGCGCCGCCAGATTGAGTCCGGGCGGGCGTTCTTCGAAGAGAGAACGCTTCGTCCACCCGGCAACGCGCGCGAAGGGAGGTTTCTTGCCATGACGATGACGCTTCAGCAGATCTCTGACCGTATCGAGATCAACGACTTGCTCGTGCGTTACTCGCACGCGATCGACACACGCGACTTCGACGCCCTCGACGACGTGTTCACCGCAGACGCGTTCATCGACTACAGCCCGATGGGCGGCGCCAAGGGAAATCTTGCCGAGATCAAGGAATTCCTGAACAGCGCCATGCAGCTATTCTCGGGCTTCCAGCACATGATCGGCAACAGCATGATCGAGCTTGACGGCGACACGGCCACCGGTCGTACGATCTGTCACAACCCGATGGTCCTCGACCGCGGCAACGGCGAGACGCACGTCTTCTACTGCGGCCTCTGGTACCTCGACAAGCTTGTGCGCACAGCGGATGGCTGGCGCATAAGCGAGCGCGTCGAGGAGAAGTGCTACTTCCACAACGTCCCGCCCGAGTTCGGCATACAGACCTGAGACCAGTCGACAGGAAGCGCAACGACGGGTCGAGGCTCCCGGCGCTCCGAGACAAGCGGAAACGCGCCGGTGCGGCGCCCTTTCTCTTCGAAACAGGCGCCGCACCGGCGTGTCCGTCGCTACGAATCCGCTAGTCGCACTCGCAGAGCTCCAGCGTGAGGTTGCCGACGGTCGCCGTGAAATGTGTACAGACGCCGCCGCCAAGGCACGAACCGCCGCAAGTGGGCGCTCCTGAGATGTCGCAAGGATCCAGACACTCGCAATCGCCGAGAACCTCGGCCACACACAGCAGCCCATCCGGGCAAGCGCCTCCGCAGATCGGGAAATCGCTCTCCTCGCAGCTCGCTACTCCGCCCGTGAAGAGCACGCACTGGCAGTTGCCGCCGTTGTCTTCACAGATCAAGCCAGCAGAGCAGGTACCGCCGCAAAGAGGTGCAGAAGCCTGGGCACACGCACCCTGCACGGGCAAGACTAAGCAGCCACAGACGTCGCCACCCTGATCCTGACAGACTTGACCGGGCGGACAGACACCGTAGCACTCAGGTGCCTCGGTGTTACCGCAATTCTCGGGTCCCGGCGGAATACACTCGCAGATGGACTCCGTGTCACCGCCGCCGAAATCGAAGGTCAGGACCTGGCATACCGTATCTGGGAAAGGAGCGCAGTCGCCGCCACACGCCGGCGCCGCTTCGAGCTCGCAGCCGGCCAGGCAATCACAGTACAGCCCCGGGTCGAGCGGGTCGGGAGCGCAGGTCAGCCCCGGTGGGCATTCACCTCCACAGGTCGGCGCGTCGCTGTCGAAGCAGCCGGCCCCCAGCGACGTGCTGGTGGTAGTACTCGTAGTGGTGCTGGTGGTCGTCGTGGTCGTCGAGCCCGAATCCATGCACTCACAGAAGTCCAGTGTGAGGTCG
The DNA here is from genome assembly GCA_003354045.1 of bacterium. Taxonomy (GTDB): domain Bacteria; phylum Desulfobacterota; class Binatia; order UBA1149; family CAITLU01; genus PIVZ01. Next base: position 17,785 of record PIVZ01000012.1, on the reverse strand, counting down.
CCGACCGTCACCGTCAGCGGTTCGCATACGGCGCCAGCATCGAGACACTCTCCACCGCAGGAGGGAGCCAGACTGCCCTCGCAAGGATCGAGGCATTCGCACTCACCAAGAGTCTCCGCAAAACAGATGCGGCCGTGGGGGCAGGCTCCACCGCAAGTCGGGAAATCGCTGTCGTCCTCACACGGGATGTTGCCTCCCGCAAAAGAGACGCACTCACATCCACCGCCTTGGTCGTCTTCGCAGATGAAACCGCTGTCACAGGTTCCGCCGCAGACGGGAGCCGAGGCTTGATCGCAGGACCCCTGCACGGGCAAGGTGTGGCAGCTACACGACCCACCGTCGTCCTGGCAAGCCTGCCCGGGCCGGCAAACGCCGCCGCAGGTAGGCGAAGCAGAGACGTCACAGGCCTCGAGTCCCGGAGGTAGACACTCGCACTCTTCCTCGTCATCCTCCAGCGGAAAACTGATTGTCAGGAACTGACAGGTGTTGCCCGGCTCACCGTCGCAGTCGCCGCCGCAGGTCGGGGTCTCGCTGAGGCCACAACCGGTGAAGCATTCACAATCGTTCGCGTCGTAGCGATCCTGTGCACAGATTCTGCCGCGCGGGCACTCGCCACCACAGACGGGAGCCTCGGCTCCGTAACAGTCACAAAAGGGGCAGAACAAATCTACGGGCTTACCGACTCCGTTCTGCAGCGTTATGAGGGCATCGGTGGCCGCTAACCTGCCGTCGTTGTTGACGTCGCAGGTGCACAGCGGGCAGGTCTGATCACCGACGGCATCCTTCAACACGAAGAGGGCATCGGTTGTCACGGGCTTGACGCCATCGGTGATAGGAATGCCACACTCACCGAAATCGCCGTGGCTGACGGCCGGCAAGGCCAGTATGAAGATAAACGAAAACGCACCGAGCGTGCACAGGAGCGAACAGGATTTTTTGTACATGGTCGTGGGGACCTCCTTTGATCTCGCGCATACTAGGAAGTTTGCGTCCGGTTTCAACTCGGCCTGCCCCCCAACTGGTCCTCACCGAGTTTCGTAGGCGCGGACCACTCGCTAAATTCGCCTGCTCATAGCGCGCCGATGTGCCGCGCGATTACCATGCGCTGTACCTCGGAGGTGCCTTCACCGATCTCGAGCAGTTTCTGGTCCCTGTAGAACCTCTCGACATCGTACTCTTTCATCAGGCCGTAGCCACCGTGGAGCTGGACGGCATGGTTCGCGCACCTGTACATGACCTCACTGCAGTTCAGCTTGGCCATGGCCGCTTCCTTGGAGAACGGCCTGTTGCTGTCGCGCAGCCAACACGCCTTGTAGAGCAGCAGGCGAGCCGACTCGATCTCGAGCGCCATGTCGGCCAATTTGAATGCGTTTACCTGGAACTGTGCGATGGGCCTCCCGAACTGCTCGCGCTGCCGGCTGTACGCGAGTGCCATGTCGAAGCAGCCCTGAGCCCCGCCAAGACCCATGGCCCCGATTGAAAGGCGTCCGCCGTCGAGGGTCTGCATCATCTGGTGGAAGCCCTGCCCCTTTACCCCCAGCAGATTCTCCTTCGGTACACGGCAATCCTCGAAGACGAGTTCGCTTGTATTGGATGCTCGCCACATGAGCTTGTCGTGCATCACGCCGGCCGTGTATCCGGGTGTGCCATTCTCGACCAAAATGCAGGAAAGCTCCGGCCTGCCATCTTCCAGCGTGCCGGTACGACACATCACGGTCGTCCCCAGGCTGATGTCAGTCGAGGCGTTGGTGATGAAGGTCTTGCTTCCGTTTATTACCCACTCGTCTCCGTCGTGGACGGCATGGGTGCGTGCGCTGCCGGCGTCCGATCCTGCGTTGGGCTCGGTCAGACCGAATCCCCAAAGCGCTTCGCCGCGGCAAAGCTTGGGAAGATATTTCTGCTTCTGGTCTTCGCTGCCGAAGTAATACAGGGGCCCGATGCCGAGCGAGTTTTCGGCCGCCATGGTGGCCGCATGGGAGCCGTCTACTCTGGCGATCTCCTCGGTGGCGATGATGTAGGACATGTAGTCCATCGCCTGACCGCCATACTTCTCCGAGACGAATACGCCGAAAAGGCCCAACTCGGCCATTGCGCGCATGGTCTCGTAGGAGAACTCTTCGCGCTTATCGAGCTCCGCAGCCACGGGCTTGATCTCCTTCTCCGCGAAGCTGCGCACGGACGCGCGCAAGATCTCCTGTTCGGTGGAAAGGTCAAAATCCATTATGCCCGCTTTCCTCGACTCACCGGACGGCAGACTACCGTTGCACCCGGGTGCCGGCAAACCACCCACCCGCATGGACCGCTGCTTGCGGATAATGGTGCGATCTCGTAAGTCTAGGAGCGCTGCCGGGGACCCACATGCACGACGAGACGATTGAAATCCGCTGGCACGGAAGGGGAGGCCAGGGCGCGATTACCGCGGCGAAGATCTGCGCGCAGGCTGCGTTCGACTCCGGCTATGCGGGTGTGGTGATGGCGCCCAGCTTCGGGACCGAGCGGCGCGGGGCGCCGGTCGAGGTCTCGCTGAAGATCTCCAAGACGAAGATCAACGACCTGTGCCCCATCAAACATCCTGACGTGGTCGTCGTGCTCGACGACTCCATTCTCGACGACGCCGATGTGACTGCGGGCATCAAACCGGGCGGCATCGTAATCATCAATACGCCCAAAGGGAGGGCGGTCTACAGCGGCAATGACGTCAAGCTCGTGACCGCCGACGTCACTCATCTGGCCGAGCAGGCCGGGCTCAAACGGGGAATCGTGAACACCGGAATCATCGGAGCGTTCGCCAAGGCGCTGCCGATCGTCCCACTGCCGGCCCTGCTCGAGGCCATAGAGGCCGAGTTCGATGACAACAGAGGGGCCGCGAACGTCGAGGCCGCGCGCCTGGCCCACGAGCATACGACGATGGAGTAGAGGCCATGGCCACCGAGGATTTACGCGTACTTACATCAGATAGCTATGCCGGCCCGGGCGATGCAGGGCGTACCGGCTCGTGGCGGGTGCTCAGACCCGTGATCGATTACACCAAGTGTGCCCCAGCCAAGAGCGGCAAGCCTTCGTGCTTCTACTGCTGGCTCTTCTGCCCCGATACCGTGGTGTCGAAGACGCTCAGGCCTGAGATAGATCTCACCTACTGTAAAGGCTGCGGCATCTGCGCCGAGGAATGCCCGCCCGGAGCCATTACCATGGTCGCGGAGAGCGACTTCTCGGAAACGGACGACTGACGAGATGTACGTCTTCGATTCCGGCAACGTGGCCGCCGCAACCGCGGTGAAGCTGGCCAGAGTTCAGGTCATTGCCGCCTACCCCATAACGCCGCAGACGCCGCTTACCGAGAAGCTCTCGCAGTACGTGGAAAGCGGCGTGATGGAGGCCGAGTACGTAGCCGTCGAAAGCGAGCACAGTGCGCTGGGGGTCTGCATCGGCGCATCGAGCACCAGCGCGCGAACGTTCACCGGAACCTCTGCCCATGGTCTGCTCTACATGGCCGAGCAGCTGCACTGGGCCGCGGGGGCGCGCTTGCCGATGGTCATGTGCGTCGTCAACCGGGCGCTAGGCGCACCGTTCAATGTCTGGAACGACCAGCAAGACTCGATCTCCCAGCGCGACTGCGGCTGGATTCAGATCTACGTGGCCGACCACCAAGAGATCCTCGATACGGTCATAAAGGCATACCGGCTCTCCGAGGAGGTCTGCCTTCCGGTGATGGTCTGCTACGACGGCTACTACCTTTCGCACACCTACATGCCCTACGACGTTCCGGAGCAGAGCGAGGTCGATGCGTTCCTGCCTCCTTACCAGTACCGTCACACGCTCGGACCGGCCAAGCCGACCAGCCTCAACACGGTGACGCTGCCCGGCGGCAGGCCGGACATCCACGGCAACTTCGCTCCCGGATACATGGAGTTGCGCCATTGTCTCGACCTCGAGATGAAACAGGCCATCGAGATCTACACGCGGATCGACGGCGAGTACGGTGAAACGATCGGCCGAGGCGGAAGCCCCATCCTGCAGACCTACCTGTGCGAGGATGCCGAGTACGTGGCCGTAGCGCTCGGTTCGATGGCCTCCCAGCTCAAAGACGTGGCCGACAGTCTGCGCGAGGAGGGAGTGAAGGTCGGCGTGCTGGCACTCTCCATGTACCGCCCGTTCCCAGGTGAGATGCTGGCCGCCGAGCTCGATGGCCGAAAAGGCGTGATCGTGTTCGAGAAGGCGCTTAGCTACGGGCACTCCGGTGCGCTTTATGCCGACCTACGGGCCGCTCTCTACACCTGCACGTCGCGGCCGGCCACCTCGAACTACATCCTCGGTCTCGGAGGCAGGGCCTACGAGAGTGGAGATTTCTACCAGGCCATTCGCGAATCCGTGGAGCGAGAGCCCGCGCGAGGCCAGGACATGGGCTGGCTGGGGCTGGGCAGGTAGGCCCGTGGCGATGAAAGCGAAAAAGACAGGGATCCTCGACCTGACCGATGAGGAGCTCGTATATCCGGGCAACCGGGCCTGCGCCGGCTGCGGATTGAACATCCTCTACCGAATCGGGCTCAAGGCCATCGGCAGAGACTCCATCCTGGTGGTCCCGCCGAGCTGCCTGACGGTGATGCAGGGGCTTTACCCGATCAGTTCCACTCAGCTCTCCGTATTGAACGTCACGTTTGCCTCCACAGCGGCCGCGGCCTCCGGGGTAAGGGCAGCGCTTCGCGCACAGAAGAACGACCACACCCAGGTAGTCGCCTGGGCCGGCGACGGTGGGACGGCGGACATCGGGCTTCAGGCGCTCTCGGGCGCTATCGAGCGCAACGAAGACTTCCTCTATATCTGCTACGACAATGAGGCCTACATGAACACCGGCGTTCAGCGCTCGGGAACCACCCCGCAAGGCGTGGTGACGGCCAACACGTCGATCCACGGCAAGCGTGAGCGCGGCAAGGACGTCCCGGCCATCATAGCCGCACACTCGCCGGCCTACGTGGCTACCTGCTCGGCGGCCTATCCGCTCGACTTCTACGACAAGATCGAGAAGGCGCTCGGCATGAAGGGGCTCAAGTACATTCACGCCCACACGCCGTGTCCGCCCGGCTGGCAGATGGAGGAGCGCGTGGCTGTCTCGATCGGCCGCCTGGCCGTAACCAGCGGCCTCTACGTGCTCTACGAGATCGAAGACGGAGAGATGAAGCTGAGCGAACCTTCGGCCAAGCTGCTCGGCAAGAAGAAATTGCCGCCGGTGAGCGAGTACATGGAGGCGCAGGGTCGCTTCAAAGCCCTCGGGCCCGAAGACGTAGAGGCGGTCCAGCGCGAGGTAGACGAAAAGTGGGCGGCCTATCGCCGTGATCTGACGCCGGCGGCGGCGTGACGACTCTGACCTCTGCACTCCTGGTGTTTCTGCTGAGCGCCGCTTGCGTGGTGGCGGCCGGCATCGGGTTGGCCCGTTTCGGCGACGAGCTCGCGGAGAAAACCGGATGGGGCACGCTGTGGGTCGGCACTCTGCTGGTCGGTATTGCTACCTCGCTTCCCGAGCTGACGGTCAACATCTCGGCGGTGTGGCTCGATAACTCACCGGGCCTCGCACTCGGCAACGTGTTCGGCGCGAACATGCTCAACATCCTCGTGATGAGCGCGGTCGCGCTGATGTTCGGCGCAAAGAAGATCTTCAGCAGCCAGGGCCGCGATACCGAGATCCTGATGCTGGTCGGCATCGGCACGGTCGCACTGGCCTGCGCAATTGCCGTGACCGGCGATCTGAAGCTCGGTCCGACCAGCCTCGGTGGCCTGCTCATCATCGCCAGCTACGTGGGCGGCATGCGGCTGGTGTACAAAGCCGGACGGACCGAGATGCACCTGGACGACATCCCGGAGCCCACCGGGCCGGAGCGCAGTACCTGGGTCGGCTTCGGAATCTCCGCATTGGTGGTCATCGTCGCGGCCCGCTTCCTGGCCTCGAGCGCCGACAGCATTGCCGAGATCACCGGCATCGGGGCGAGCTTCATCGGCGTGCTGTTGGTCTCTATCGTGACCACCCTGCCCGAGGGCTCGGTGACGGTCGCGGCATCGCTGCGTCGCTCGTACGGGATCGTCATCGGTAATGTGTTCGGGAGCTGCGCGTTCAACGTCTCCGTCATCTTCTTTGCGGACTTGTTCCACAGCACCGGCCCGCTGCTGCGCTCGATGGAAGCCGCGCATTTCGTCGCGGCGGCCGCCGCCTTCACGCTGATGGGCATGAGCTATCTGATCCTCGAGAGCTACAAGCGCAATACGATGCCGTGGGCTCGCGCGCTCAACCCGATAATTCCCGTCGCCTACCTGGCGGCGCTCTACATCGTCTTCATGCTCGCACGCGGCTAGAGGGCCGGCCGCGCGTAAACAGCAGCGTTGCTGCAAGCGCCGGCAGTCGTCAACCACGGCAGCGCCCTCTCGGCCGGTCTTGGCGTCGGCGGCGGGATTCGCATAGTTGTTGAGCCGAGCCGATTGCCGGTGAGCCGGCATCGCCGAAGGAGAGTCGGGATGACTGCAACGGATAGCAAGTGGCGCCGCTATGACGACTTCATAGCCGAGCTCAGCCGCCATCTGGACGACGCGGCGCTTCCGCAGGCAAAACCGGTCGGAGAGAGGATCCGCGAGATTCGAGAGGCGAGAGGGATGTCGCTCGAGACGCTCGCCGGTGACGTTGGCATCGAGTCCGAGATGCTCGTTCAGATCGAGAACGAGGAGGTCTCTCCTCCCCTCGGCACTCTCATGAAGCTGGCGAGATACCTCGAGACCGAGACCGGGGTGCTGGTCGGGGAAGAAGGCCGGAAGGCCTACAGCATCGTGCGCAAGGACGAGCAGAAGCCGGTGTCGCGCGCGGCCTCGCCGTCCGCGAAGAAGAAGGCGTACTCGTACATCTCGCTGGCCTCCGAGGTCAAAGGCCGGCACATGGAGTCGTACCTGGTGAAGCTGGAGCCGGAATCGCCCGAGCTCGAGCTGTCGCTCCACCAGGGAGAGGAGTTCATCTTCGTTCTCGACGGCTCCATGAAGGTGCAACTCGGAGACGACACGGAAGTGATCAGCGCCGGCGACTCGATCTATTATCCTTCCTCGCTCCCACACCTGGTCACGGCAGCAGGAGAGGAGCCGGCGCTCATACTGGCCGTAATCTACTCGGGCAACTGAGAATCAGTCCGTAACGGCCAGCAGTTCGCGTTGTTCGCTCGTCGGGGGATAGCCGCCCAAGGTCCCGGTCAACACCACCTTGCCGTCCTCGTTGGTCCAGGACGCCTCGGCTCGTGTAAAGTTCTTCTCGTCCTTGGCCACCACCCGCATCTCCAGCGTGATCGTATCGCCCGCATACACCGGAGCTACAAAGCAAAAGTTCATCTCGGTCGCCAGCCAGGCCCATTGTCCGCCCACCTCGGTGAGCATGCTTGCCACCAGCAGGCCATGAGCGATGGGCCGGCCGAAGCGGCTATTGGCGGCAAATTCGTTATCGAAGTGATACGGATTCATGTCGCCGGTAATGCGACTGAAAGCGACGATGTCTTCCTCTTCGAAGGTGCGTGCGGCCGTCGCTATGTCTCCTACCTCGAGGCCGTTCTTCACTACTCGCTGGCGGTAATCCATTGGTTTCAACTCGCGCAACGCTCCACGCCGCAGCCGACGCGTGCACCATGAACCTCGCGTTAGGTCGGCAGTGCCACCCACGTCTGCCAGGGCCAGATGAGGATATCGGTCCGGTCGAGGTAAAAGAAATTGCCGAACCCGCCGCCCGCGAGAATGTTCACTACGCCCGGCCGCACGATAAGACCGCACTCAGGGGATGCAACGTGACCAGTTCTCGACGGTAAGGCTTCGGGAGGATGCGGGCGCGGGGGCGGCCGCTCACATCACGGTGAAGTAATTCTCGACCGCGATGTCGATCGTCTCCGGTGTCAGCTCCAGCGGAAGCTTGTGGAAGAGGCAGTAGCTCCGCACCTGCAACAGTAGATCGCGCGGGTGACATGACCTCATGGGACGCTTCGCCTCCACGTAATGCCGTTGGATGAGGTAGTCGACCGATGAGGAGTCGAAATTGAAACCCAGCGCCGGAGCGACCATTTCGCAGATCTTGCGGAAACTTTCGGGCGTCGGATCCGAGATCTCGATCTTGTATGGAATCCGCCGCAGGAAGGCCTCGTCCACCAGGCCCTCGGGCTCCAGGTTGGTCGAGAAGATCACGAGCTGGTCGAAGGGCACTTGAAGCTTCTTGCCGCTGGAAAGATTCTGAAAATCATAGCGCGCCTCGAGCGGCACGATCCAGCGGTTGAGCAACTCGGACGTGGGCATTCGCTGGCGGCCGAAATCGTCGATCACCAGCGCACCGCAGTTGCTCTTCATCTGCAGCGGCGCCTCGCTGACGTTGGTCTCCGCATTGTGCTTCAACTCGAGCTGATCCATCGTGAGCTCGCCGCCCACGACCACGGTCGGGCGCTTGATACGTACCCAACGCTGATCGGTCACGGTTTCGCCGTCGCCAGCGTCAGAGTCCTCGGCTTCCTCGTGAATGACGGGATCGAACAACCGTATGATGTCGCCGTCAACACCTATCGCTCTCGGTATCCAGATATGGGAGCCGAAGCAGCTCGTTACTCGCTCGGCGATGCTTGTCTTGCCGTTACCCGGGCTGCCGTAGAGAAACAGCCCCCTCCCCGAGTTGATGGCGGGACCGAGGCGATCGAGCATCCTCTGTTCGATCAACAGCTCCGAGAAGGCACGGCGGAGGTCGCCTATGTGCACCCGCTGGTCAACAAGGCTCTGCGCCTCGACCGAGGCGACGTAGTCTTTCATGGGAACCGGTGCGGACTCCGCATAGGCACAGATGGCTGCTTCCCGTCGGCCGCGCTCCAGACCTACGTCGGTGAGTATATACTGGTAGTCGCCTGCCGCCGCCGCCTGCTTGTACGCCAGAACCATCTGGTGCTTGAGGGTACGAAGCAGCGGCTCCATGAGTGCATACGGAAGTCCCACTTGCTCGCAAAGCGCGTGGCCCGTGGCCGCCCCGCGCAGATAGAGATAGCGGTAGATCAGCTTCTCCACGTCCTCATCGATCAGCCCCGCCGCTTCGAAAGACGTTGGCCGGTGCGGAATGAAAGAATCGACCGGTGGGAATTCGGTGGTCTCGCCTGGCTCGACCGAAGGCTTGCGGAGTAGCGAGACCCCGGGCTTGATCAGCGTGGCGAAGCTTTCCTCTGCATCGCCCGCCTCTTCTTCCTGTAACGAGACGCGCTCTATCAGCGTGAGGCCGGCCGGCCGAGAACCATCCCAGTCGGGTAGACCGGGATGGTCACGGCCGGCGTCGCCCCCCTCCAGCTCGGCGGCCCCCGAAGTCGTAGGCGCGGCTTCCCCCTGCCTCGACTCGGTGAGCGGCTCGAGCTCGATCTCTTCGTCAGTAAGCTGTGGCTCTATCGGCCCGGTGGCGGCTGTGGCTTCCATCTATGTATTCATCTTCCCTGGGTTGTGCGGCTTGGCCTGCCTATTGTGTACCACGCAGCAATCAGGCCGGCTATCTTTTTTCGCATCAGTTTCGAAGAAAAACCTGTAAAAACAGGTAGTTAGATTTGAGCGTGTAATAAGTAGGCTGGCCCATATACGGCCGCAATGGAGCTTCACTCATCGCTCGGGCACCGCTGGCCAAGCCTAAACTCTTCGTGGAGCCTGCGACCCAGGCTCGCACTTTGCACCGAGGACGAGGCGATGGGACTCCCTTCGCCGTGGCGACATACGGCGGCCTTCCCCACGCCGAAGCACGAACGTTCAGTTTTGGCGTTAGAAAAACTGCTCCCGGCACGCGGACGGCCGAGAGCACGGCCGGCCGGCCGCTTGTACGCACACGGGCCGCCCACTGGTCGGAGGTCGCCCTGATCTCCCGGTTGTTGTCAATGGCGCAAGTGCGCGGGTAGCCTCCGTGCAACCGTATGACGAGCGATCCTGCCAGCAGCAACGACGGCGATTCCTTCGGCTCGATCGCCCGGCGGTTTCTCTACCTGGCCATTCCGATGGCGCTGTCCAACCTGACGGTGCCGCTGACCGGGATGGTGGACCTCGGGATGCTCGGTCATCTCGGGGTCGTAGAGCACATGGCAGGGATGGGGCTGGCCACCGTGCTCTTCGATCTTCTCTACTGGCCTTTCACGTTCTTGGTGTTCGGAACCGTCGCAGCGGCGGCCGACGCGGCCGGCCGCGGCAATCACCATGGGGTGCTGCTGGCACTCGTAAGGTCTGCGCTCCTCGGGCTTGCCATCGGCGCGGTGATTTTGTTGCTGGCCGTCCCGATCCGCGAGCTGGGCTTCACGCTGCTCTCGGGCGAGGCCGGCGTAAAGGATGCCGGACGCGCCTACTACAACGGGCGAATCTGGGGCGCACCCGCGGTGCTGTTCAACTACGCGTTCTTCGGCTGGCTGGTCGCCCGCGAGAAGACCCATGTGGTGCTCGCGCTCGACCTCCTGACCAACGGCACCAATGTGGTCCTGGACTACATATTCATCTTCGTACTCGACTTGGCCGGTTTTGGCGCCGGGCTGGCCACGATGATGAGCCAGTATTTAATGACCGCAGCGGCCTTGGTCATCATCGCGCGAGAGAAGCCGGAGCTATCGGCCCTCAAAGACGCGGTGTTCGAACGTGCGGCGCTGGCCAAGCTGTTAAGACTCAACCGCGACATCTTCATGAGAACTTTCTGCCTGGTCGCGGCCTACACGCTATTCACCAACACGTCAGCAGCAATCGGTACCATAGTGCTGGCAGCCAACGCGATGCTCATCAAGCTACTCGAGATGGCCGCCATGTGCATGGACGGCGTCGTGCTCGGCGTAGAGACGCTTACAGCATTCTTCGTTGGGCGCGGCGACCACGCATCCGTCAGGCGCCTCCTGCGCCTCGGTTTCACGGTCGCGCTCGCCCTCGGGCTCACGTTCATAGTTACGTTCGTAACCTTCGGAGAGCCGATCTACGCACTGCTGACCTCGCACGCAGAGGTCATAGCCACAGCCCGTGCACATCAGTTCGGGCTGTTCGCCATGTTGCTGGGCGTGGCCGCCACCTACGTCTTCGACGGCTACCTGCTCGGGCTCCACGAGGGCCGTATCATGCGCAACTGCGTGTTCGTCTCGTTAGTGGTTTTCTATCTTCCGGTCGCCGCGGCCGCGTGGCGCTTGCAGTCCAACGCCCTCTTGTGGACCGCTCTGGTCGTCTTCATGGCCGCCCGCATGGCAACGATGGCCCTGGCTATCCGCGGCCGCGCGACTTCAGGCACTGGTTAGGCCGCTTTTCTCAATATCGACCGGGTCCTGCGCCTGGCAACGACCGCGCCCTTCCCATGCCACAGGCGCCATGCAAGACTAACGCGTCAGGGGTTGCCTCATCCGAGGCTCATTCTACAGCTGTACTTACGGTTCTGTGGTACCGGTGAAACCTGATTGCGATAGCGTGACGGCCAGCGGGCGCGTTTCTCTCGGCAGTGGTTCGGATGAGCCACCGCAAGAAGACGGCGACTCTTCCGTCGGCGTTCTGGCCGAGCCCCTCCCAGCCGAGGTCGAGGCCCGCCTGCAACAGAAGTCGCGGGAGCTTTTCATCTCACGCTCGCGAGTGGGTGTCTCGATGGCGCTCGGCGTGACCGCGCTGATGGCGACCGCCACCCTGTGGTTCGGCTCTCCATCCGGCCTCTTCTCACCCATGGTCTACATCATGTCGACTGTAGTGCTGATGACGTGCCTCTATCTCGTGTGCATGCGAAACCCTCCTCAATCGATCGAGGCCATCGCGTGTGCCGGCATCGTCGCGCTGTGTTTCCTTGCCGCCAACTGGGCGACGGTCGAAGGCCGTACGACCGAGGTTGAAGTATTACTGCTGGGACTCAGCATGGCGTGCACCGCTCTGTTGCCCTGGGGAACCGGCAAGCAGATAACCGTCGCAGTCGCGGCCCTGGCCTCCATTTTGCTGAATTCGCACGCGGTGACTGGCGACGCACTCATGGCCAACATGCCAGGTGTAATGCCCGCTGTGGCGCTGCTGCTCGCAGTCTCCGTATACGGAACCTATGAGCTGGGGAGCAAGCGCAGGAAAGCCACAAGGGATGAACTGGCTCTCGAGCGAGCGGAGAGCCACGTTCGTGTCGTGAATGCCCTCCTCGAACGGCGCGTGGAGCAGCGCAACGTCGAGCTCGGAATGCTCGTCGAAGAGCTGCAGAGCTTCTCATACACGATCTCCCACGACCTGCGCTCACCGCTTCGGGGAATCAACGGCTTCGCGCAGGTCCTCGCCGACGAGTTCGGTGAGGCGCTCGGGCCCGAGGGGCGGGGATACCTGGTGCGCCTGAAGACTGCCACTCTGCGTATGGGAGCGATGATCGATTCGTTGCTGGCGCTGGCACGCCTCTCGCGCGTGGCGCTGAGCTGGGCCAAGGTGGATCTTGGCCTGTTGGCCCGCAACGTCGCCCACAAGCTGGAGATCGAAGAGCCGGAGCGCTCCGTGGAGTGGGCGATCGAGGACGGGCTCGAAGTGCACGGAGATGCCGTATTGCTCCGCAAGGTCGTCCACAACCTGCTGACCAACGCATGGAAGTTCACTTCCGGACGCGACGGCGCCAGGATCGAACTGGGCGTCGATCAGTCGGGAGCCGAACCCGTTTACCGCGTGCGAGACAACGGCGTCGGCTTCGACATGGACCATGCCCATCACCTGTTTCACCCTTTCCGGCGTCTTCATCGTGAAGAAGAGTTCGCCGGCGCCGGCATGGGCCTGGCCACGGTACAGCGCATCATCCAGCGACACGGTGGCAGAGTATGGGCCACCGCCGCCACCAACGAGGGCGCCGAGTTCCACTTCACCCTCCCCCATCGCGCTCGACCGGAAGCACAGGCCTAGACTGGTCCTGCCTCTCGCGCGCAAGAATTGTGCTCACCTGAGCTGTACGTCATGTAGGTAATATCCTTATGCAGCGGCCACCGTGGCCGCTGCATATGCATTCCATGCTCTAGATTTCGCGGACGTGCTGTGGCGCTGCTCGTCGCATGCCACGAATCTCGCATTTCTACGGCATCGCGATCTATATGTACTACCACGATCACGGCCGCCCACACTTTCACGCAGTCTACGGTGAACACGAAGCTGTCCTATCGGTCCGCGGCGGTCGGCTATTTGACGGATCCCTTCCAAGGCGTGCGCTTGCCTTGGTACGCAAGTGGGCTACGCTTCACAGCGAGGAGCTCGAGCATGATTGGGAACTTGCAGAGCAAGGTCTGCCCCTCCGTCCAATCCCGCCACTGGACTGAGCCTGGGAAGGTCCGGCGATGATCTGCCGAATCGAACAGGCAGAGGTATGCGGTCCACACTCGTTGCGAATCGCGTTCAACGACGGCACTCGCAAGCAAGTGGATCTTCTGCCACTCCTCAACGGTCCCGTCTTCCGGCCCCTGCGGGATCCGGCCTATTTCCGCCGAGTCCTACTGGACCCCGTCGCCGGGACGGTCGTGTGGCCGAATGGTGCCGACCTTGCCCCCGAGGCGCTTCAACAACTGCCGGCTGAACATGCGCCGCCAAGGCACGCCCGAAGCCGGTAAGCGAACCGAACATCGCACCCGACAAAGAGCCCGCGCCCGCGGACTCTCGTTTCCCGGCCTGCCGCTCCCCTTGACTGAGTTCGCGGCGTGGCGCCATCCTGTTCGGCGTTTACAGATGAGAAAAGGAGTGGCAGGCAAATGATCGACCATGTAGGTCTTCGGGTCTCGGATTTCGAGAGTAGTAAGCAGTTCTTCGCGCAGGCCCTTGCGCCGCTCGGTTATGAGCTGATCATGGATTTCGCGCCGGCCGCGGCCGGATTCGGCGTCGGCATGAAGCCGGATTTCTGGATCGGCCAGGTCGAAGAGTCGAGGCCGATGCATGTGGCCCTGGCCTGTCCGGACCGAGCCACCGTGGACGCCTTCTACAAGGCCGCCCTGGCGGCCGGCGGCCAGGACAACGGTGCGCCGGGTCTGAGACCCGAGTACCACCCGAACTATTACGGCGCCTTCGTCCTCGATCCCGACGGAAACAACATCGAGGCGGTGTGCCATAAGCCGGCATAGATACACGTCGCGATTCGAGCAGTGACTGGCAGAGGAGATCTCGTCCAGAGCTTGCCGAGGAGAAACGGGAGATGCTCGATTTCAGCTTCACTGCGGCGCAGGAAGAGTACCGATCGAAGCTTCGCGAGATCGCTCTCGGCGAGCTTCTGCCGCTTTACCGGGAAAACGACGAGGCAGCGGCCTACCCGACCGAGCAGATCAAGCGCATTCTGGCGTTCGCCGCCGAGTTCTGGAGCGGCCGCGAAGACGAGCGCAACCTGATAGTCTCGGGCATCACCGCCGAAGAGATTGCCCGCGGTGACATCAACTGCGTGCTACCGGCTCTCGGTCCTGCGGTGAGCCATGAGTTCCTCGGCGAGGCGTCACCGGCGCTAAAGGAGCGCTGGCTGCCCGGTCTGCTGAGCGGAGAAAAGGTGATCGGCCTGTGTCTTTCGGAAGAAGGAGCCGGATCGGACATGGGCGCGATGCAGACGAGTGCGGAGCGTAAGGGCGACGTCTACGTCGTCAGCGGCGAGAAGAACTCTGTGAGCTTCCTCAACGCCGACGTCTTCTACGTGTTCGCCCGCACCGACCCGAGCAGTAGCGGTTGGCGCGGGCTCTCGGCGTTTCTCATTCCCCGCGAGACGCCGGGCCTCTCTTTCGAGCCCTACGAGGATATGGGCTGCCGCTCGGTACCGCGCGGCATACTGCGTCTACGTGACGTCGAGACACCCACCACATCCATGGTCGGACAGGAAGGGACGGCGTTCCCCATGATCCGCAAGTTCTTCGATGTGAACCGCGCCATGATCGCCCTCAAGTGCGTAGGGGCGGCCCGTCAAACGCTGGACGAGACCGTCGAGTACACCAAGGACCGACATCAGTTCGGCGTGCCCCTGGCGTCATTCCAGGGAGTAGCGTTTCCACTCTCGGAGGCCGCCACCTTGCTCGAGCTCGGCCGCGTGCTCTCCTACAAGGTGCTGTGGATGCGCATGCAGGACATCCCGTGCATGACCGAGAGCGCGATGGTCAAGTGGTGGGTACCGAAGGTCGCCTGCGAGATCGTACAGCAATGCCTGCTGTTGAACGGACACAAGGGCTACACCCGGCACGTCCCCATCGAGCAGCGCCTACGCGACCTCATCGGCTGGCGCATAGGCGACGGCTCTGAGGAGATCATGAAGCTGTTGATCGCCCGTGACCTGTTAGGCAAAGAGATCCTGGCCAGGTAACCGCTGGCGGGGGCAGTGACGCCGCCAAGCGGCCTGCAGCGGCTATACCACAACGAGAGTCAGCCGGCGGGGCCTCCTCACTCGTCGATGACGGCGATGGCGTCTACTTCGATCAGCATTTCCTCGAGGAACAGACGCTCGACACCGACCAGCGTGGACGCGGTCGGCGGCAGTAACTCGCCGTCGAGCGCGGCGGACATGCCACGGGTGAACTTGTTTACCGCGTCCTCGTCGAGGCCGACGACGTAGATGGTGCACTTCACGATGTCCTTGGGCGTGGCGCCTGCCGCTTTCAGTGCGGTCATCAAATTCTTGAAAGCCTGCTTGGTCTGCTCGTAGTGGTCACCGGCGCCTACGATCTTCCAGTCCTTGTCCATCGCGCCTTGGCCGGCGATGTAGACGGTCTTGCCTGCCGTGGCCGTGACGACGTGGGAGTAACCTTGCGGCTCCAGCAGCCCCTCAGGATTGATGTGCTCGATCTTCATTATCTCTCCTCTCCTCTCCTCTCCTCTCCTCTCCTTTTGCCTGACATGCGCGGTCACGCCGCCGGCTCAGCGCAACTCTACCACGTCGCCTATTTCGACTGTACCGGCGCCGGTCACGGTTATGGCCGCGCCAAAGTTCATCTCGGCGTCACGTACCAGAGTACGCATGATGGCCGGCTCCTTGGGTAGGTCGCCCTGTGCGTGAGTGGTCATCGCACATCGCATCATGGGCATCACGACGTCGCCGGCGACCTGGCCCAGGCGAAGCTCCCTGCCACACCAGTCGAACTCGGTGAAACCTTCGATACCCGCGGAAGTCTCGACCAGGATGTTCGGGCGGAAGCGGCGCACCTCTATGCGCGCGCCCGGAGTGCAGCGGCCTGCCCGTCCGGCTCTTCACGGTAGCGGGCCGTGCACTCGAGAAGAGCCGGAATCTTCTTGGCACCGCGGATCTCGCCCGCCTCCTCGTCCCAGACCGCCCAGCCGCGGTCCCCGCGAATCCCCGAAACCGTTTCAATCGCGCATCGGTCCAGCCGCTCTCCACCCATCGACTTGACTGGATAGCGCCATATCTCTTTGACCACCCCAACTCTCATCCAGAAAGCAAGAGCGCAGGGAAAACCGACCCGTGTCAAGCGGTCAGCTGCGCCATGGTCGAGTCCGGGCGAGCGCCGGGTTATCCTGCCGTCTCGAAATGCAAAGCCCGGCCACAAGCACGCGCGCCGATGTCGCACGAGGTATCTCCACCTGGACGAGGCGGTGGCTTGCGGCCATGACTGCCGGCCTATTGATTCTCGCCGTGACCTTGGCGGGCAAGGATCCGCTTCTTGCTCTGTTCCTCTGCTTGGTGGTCGTCATCGGGTTCGGGCCTTTCGCATATGCTCGACTCCGAGCGCTGCCGCTCATGGCCGAAGCGGCGGGTCGGCGGCTCGGACGACGCGCGGCAATCACTGGTGGTGCCACCGCGGTCGCGTTCGACGCATTGATGATCGGGCAACTGCTGACCGCGCGCGCTGCCGGCCCCATCGACATCCATGCTGTACCGGGTCTGGCGTGGATCGGTCCCGTGTGGTTCAGCGCACACATCCTGCTGGTAGCCGGCTACGGGGTGATCGGGCTTTGCCGCCAGAGCAAAGCGCTGCTCCGAAGTGCCAGACGTCGCCGTGGAATCCGCGCACCGGAGTTCTCGCCCACCCGCCGCGAGTTTCTCCAGCGTACCGTCGCGCTAGGAGCGGGCCTCCCGTTCATCACCTCGCTGACGGGCATCGAAACGTCTTACGACTTTCGCATCGAAGAGCGCGAGCTCCGGGTGCCGGGGTGGCCCCGCAGTCTGGACGGGCTGCGGGTCGCCCATCTCTCCGACATCCACGTGGGCGGCGGCATGAACCGCCCCCGCCTCGAGCGCATAGCTGAGCTGACACAGTCGGCCCACCCCGACATCGTGCTCCACACGGGCGATTTCCTCACACACCGCGCCGGCGACTTCGATCTGCCGCTCTACGAGGCGCTCGCCCGCATCGACGCGCCGTTCGGCCAGTGGGCCTGCCTCGGCAACCACGACTTCGACGATCCTGGTCGGCTCGTCCGCCGTCTGGACGCCGCCGGCGTGCAAACGCTCAGAAACCGCCTGGTCTCTCTCGACATCGACGGTCACGAGGTCGAGCTCGGCGGTTGCGACTTCATCTCGCAGAGGATCGACCGCGCCGCGTGGTACGCGCGGACGCTGGCACAGTGGGGCGAGGCTGGCACGCGGCCGCGCTTGCTGCTGAACCACGACCCGACCGCTTTCGCCGCCCTCCCCGCAAACGCAGCCGACCTGGTGCTCTCCGGCCACACGCACGGCGGCCATGTGGGCGTGCAGCTAACTAGCGAGTACGCTGTAAGCGTGGTCGGGCTCGCCGGCTGGCCCGATCAAGGCCTGTACACGCGCCCGGGTATGCTCATGTACGTCACACGTTGCGTGGGCTTCTACGGCTCCCCTCTGCGCCTGGGCATTCCACCCGAGATCGCAATGCTC
>PIVZ01000366.1 GCA_003354045.1 bacterium | reverse complement strand
GTCGGCAAGGGCGCGGACGATCTCGTGGCCGGTATGGTCGGCCGCATGCAGCACGCGCCGCTGCGAGTGGCCACCCTCGAGTCCGAGGTCATATCGTTCGCCCCGCTCGGGGTCGCGTGAGAACCTCACCCCGGCCGCGATCAGACCCTCGATGCGCCGGGGGCCCTCCTCGACCACCATGCGGACGACGTCCTCGTTGCACAGCCCGGCTCCGGCCACCAGAGTGTCCTGGACGTGCCTGTCGGCCGAGTCGTCGTCGTCCCAGACTGCGGCGATACCGCCCTGCGCCCAGGCCGTGTTCGACTCGGTGAGCTCGCGCTTGGTGAGAACGGCCACGCGTCCATGGGCCGAGGCCTCGAGCGCGAAAGTCATGCCGGCGATACCGCTGCCGATGACCAGATAGTCGTAGTGGGGCATAGGCCAGCGTTCACTATTACTCGCGCCTTGGGGGAAGCCAAAGGACGGGGGGCGCCTATCGCGCACGGCCCCGGGCTAGCGGAGCGGGGGCGAAACAGCTAGCCTGTGGCCGCCTGAAACCGGGGCTGTCCGCAGCTACGACGCCACCCGGCGCCCCCCGGCATCGCGAATGAGCGAAGCAGCCGACAACACCACCCAGGCTACTGTGAGCTTCACCCAGGCGCCGAACCTGCTTTCGATGCTTCGCATCGCAGCCATCCCGCTCATCTGCTGGCTACTGCTCGATCCGGGCAAAGAGGCGGCGCTGGTTACGATGGGGGTCTACCTGGTCGCCTCGCTCACCGATTTCTTCGACGGGTATTTGGCGCGCCGCTATGGGCTCGTTACGGCGCTCGGCAAACTGCTCGACCCACTCGCCGACAAGTTGCTGGTAGTATCGGCCTTGATCATGCTGGCCACGATGGACCGCTCGCCGGGCATTCCGTCGTGGCTGCTGGTCATCGTAATTGGCCGCGAGTTGGCGGTTACCGGGCTGCGCGGCATCGCGGCCACCGAAGGGATCGTGCTCGGCGCCGAAGCTGTGGGTAAGATCAAGATGTTGCTACAGACTATCGGCGTGCACGCCCTCATCTTGCACTACACCTACTTTGGGCTGAACTTCCATTCCTTCGGTATAACTCTGCTGATGATATCGGTGCTCTTTGGGGTGTGGTCGGCGGTGCAGTACCACATGATCGTCTTCCGGGCCGTGCGCGCCAAGGCAGGTTGAGCAAATGGCGTGTCCTACACCGGTACCCACGGCCATCCGGGCCGCTTGCAATACGGGGCTGTTCGGCTAGACATAGGGATTGGCCACCCCCTGGGTGGCGCTCTCCCCGGGCGGGTGTAGCTCAGCTGGCTAGAGCATCTGCTTGCCATGCAGAAGGCCGTGGGTTCGAATCCCATCACCCGCTCCATTCCTTACTTTTCGTACATATCGGTTCTCTTTGCTCTCTTGCGTGGCAGGGCCGGTGGGGCCACGGTTTCGGCCGTCGCTACGATCGGCTGACGCGGCGCGGCAGGCTCTGTCCGGCGGTGGGCGTGAATCGGGGGCGCCCGACGTGCGGGCGAGGGATGTCTCCGATGGGTTGCCAGGTCGGCGGGCTCCTTGCCGGCCACCGGGTCGGCTGCCTCCGGCCTTGCTATCGCTCAGGAGGTGCTGGTGCTGCCCTTGCCGCCGGTCAGGAGGCCCTGGTGGCGCCTTTGCCATCGGCCAGGATGCGCTGGTGGCGCGCTTGCCATCGCTCAGGAGGTGCTGGTGGCGCCTTTAGGTGGTTGGCTCGGGTGGTGGGCCGGATAGCTGGGCTCTGGGCCAGCCTTCCCATAGCAACCTCGCGACTTTCTGCTAGAATGTCGTTGATAGAGCAGGCTTCGAGGGCTTCGGGGACGGACGTCGTGCCATCTCTGAATCGCCGGTCGGGCAGCCGTGCCGCGGGCCTTGACAGACGGCAGGCTGCTATGGTGGGAATGGTTGCTGACAGGCCGCCGGACGGGGGTGGAAAGCCCTTGCTAGCCGCGCGTGTCTCGGTCAGCTTTGTGTTAACGCTTGGAAAACGCGCAACCATCGTAGAGGGCCAACCAGTGGCTCGACCGTACAACGGAAACACTTGAGTATGACAACCGCCACCTCGTCTTCGCGCACCTCTGACAACCTGGCAGCCGCACGCGCCCGAGCGCTTCGTATCGTCCCGGCGGCAGTAGCGGCGTGCGCTCTCGTGCTTCTCCTCTCGCCGGCCCCCGGGGTTGCCGCCGAGAGGTTCACCGTCTCCTGTGTTCATGGCGGCGACCAGTTCGGCTATGCGATTGCCACCAACGGTGATCTCAACGGCGACGGCGTACCGGATCTTGCCGTCGGGTCGCCGTGCGCGCATGTTCGTAACAGTCCGAGGGCCGGCAGGGTGAACGTCTTTTCCGGGGTGAACGGCCGGCGCCTGTTTTCCAGGAAAGGCGGCCAGACCGGACAGTGGCTGGGAGCGTCCGTCTCGTTCATCCCCGACATCAACGGCGACGGGCGAGACGAGCTCGCCATCGGTTCCCCGGGCTACGATGTCACACAGCTCGACGACCCGACCCTTCCTGCGTGGGGGCTCTCCGGTGGGGGCAAGGTAGAGGTTTTCCAGCGCGACAAACGGTTCACGAAAGGCTACCACGGCAAGCGGCGCCTGCTCCTCTTTGGTACGGCCTCCGAGTCAGTCTTCGGCGAGAAGATCGCTCCGCTAAACGATGTCAACGATGACGGAAAGCCCGACTTCGCGGTCTCCGCCTCGCGTGACAAGAGGGAACCTGGAGACGGCCGAGGCCGGTCGGGGCGCGTCTATATCTTTTCGGGCAAGGACGGGGAAATGCTCGGTTATCGCGTGGGGTCAAAAAAGGGCGAACGCTATGGCCGCTCGTTGGCCACGGCCGGTGACGTGGACGGCGATGGCAAGTGGGATCTGCTCGTTGCCAGCCATACCGGCAACATCTTCGGCTCCAGGAAGCAGGGCGTGGTGGATACCGTCTCGCCGGTCGAGCTCGACGAGGAGCTCTCGCAAGTAGTGGGCGCCAAGAAGGACGGCATGGGCAAGGCCATCGCCGCCGTGGGCGACATCGACGATGACGAAGTTCCGGATTTTGTCGCCGGCTCGATCAAGTCTGACGATACCGAAGGTGTGATCGATCCGGGTCTGGTCACGCTGTTCTCGGGCGATGGTGAACCGCGCTGGGTGGTTGCCGACACCAGGATCCAGGAAAAGGCCCAGTTTGGTGCCGCAGTGGCGTCCTTCGATGATGTGGACGGCGACGGAATCGTTGACATCGCGGCAACCGCGCTGGCTTACGACAACATTGCGCGCGGCCGGCTCGCCGTCGATGCGGGTCGAGTGGTCGCGCTTTCTGGCGCCGACGGGAGTCAGATCTGGGAGACCAACGGTACGCTGCCGCTGCAGACTCTGGGCTTCAGCCTTTCGGGCTGGCTCGACTGGGACGAGGACGATCTCGGTGACCTGGTCGTCGGCTCGATCGGCGACGCACCGCACGGGCGCCGCGGCGCCGGAAGCGTGCACGTCGTCTCCGGGGAAGACGGCGTCATACTGAAGACCTTCGCCGGGCGGCGCGGTTTGGAGACTCGCATAGTAGTTGCCGCTCCGATCACGGATACCATCAACAAACTGGGCAGCTTCAAGGCCGATGGCAGAAAGGGCGAGCTCAGATCCGACGATCTATTCGAGGAGACGGCCGTCGGTGAGTTCTCGGTGGCCATCCTCGATGATTATGGCAGGCCCCACCCCAACGAAGTCACCGTGGCGGTGGGCACCGGCGCGAACTCGCGTGACTCGTCAGTCGAGGTCTTCAGTCTGGGTAACCGCGATAGGAAGACCACGACTTTCGATCCGTTCCCCGACATTGCCAACACGGGGGTAAACGTTGGTGCCGGGTTCCTCGATGCCACGGGCGGTGAGGACCTCGCCTGCGTGCAGGCGGACTCGGACAACGGCGATGTGCTGCTGCGGGCGTTCCGCAGATTCGAGGATTCGCCCGACTTTCACTTGATAAACGAGTTCCCGGCTTTCACGGCGGGCGAGCTGCACATGGAATTCAACGTCGCCATCCCCATCAATGCAGGCGGCGCTACCGTTGCCGTAGGTGACATCGACCGTTCGGGGCTCACCGAAGAGAAAATCATCCTCGGTACCACGAGTGGGCTTCCGGTCGTCAAGATCGTTACCGTTGAAGGTGAGTTCGTCCGTTCGTTCTTGGCTTACGATCCGGTGGGCTTCGACGGAGTGGATGTGGCCCTCGGTGACATCAACGGTGACGGTACGGCCGAGATCATCACCGCTCCACGCAGCGGCCAGGCTTTGATAAAGGCCTTCCACGCCGACGGTACGCTGGTGAGGTTCGGACTCCACAATACGCCTGTGAGCTTCTTGGCCATGGACGAGAGCTACATCGGAGGAGCGCGTGTGGCCGCGGCCGATGTCGATTACGACGACGTTCAGGAGATCCTCGTGCTTATTCCGGGGCCGACCTCTTGGCGGTTCGTAAAGGCCTTCGAGATGACCACTGAAGAGGTCAACGGCTTCGAGATGTTCGCACCCTTCAACAAGAAGACGTCCTTACCCGGCGGTGCGATTGCCGGAACCGATCTCTTCGTTCGAGACTAGCCCGACGGCGATCCGGTCGGGCTGGACCACAACGATACTTCGAGCCGAGCGGTCGGAACCCCATGTCCGATAAAGAAAGCGCGGCACTCTATCCTTTGGAAGGTGTGAGGGTGGCCGACTTCAGCCACCTGCTCGCCGGACCGTTCTGCACTCGCATGCTATGCGATCTCGGTGCCGACGTCATCAAGTTCGAATCACCCAAGGGCGACGTGGCCAGGAAGCTCGGGTCGCGACGCGGCGGCATGAACGGCTACTTCATGCAGCAGAATTGCGGCAAGCGTAACGTCCCGATCGACCTCGGCTACGCCGAGGGTTGCTCGCTCGTCACCGGCTTGTTCGGCCACTTCGACGTCTTGGTCGAGAACTTCAGGCCGGGTGCAATGTCGGACTTGGGGCTCGGGGCGGATGTCGCGCGGGTCGAGAATCCGGCGCTCATATACTGCTCGATAAGCGGTTTCGGGCACGACAGTCCGCTTGCCGGGCAACTTGCCTTTGCCGGCGTGGCCCACGCGACTACGGGAATGCTTCACAGGCAGGCTTTTGTCTCCGGCCAGGATCCGATCGATTCGGCACTTGCCGTGGGCGATACCGTTACCGGCTTGCAGGCCACGATTGCTATCCTCGCGGCGCTCAGGCTGCGTGAAAGGACCGGTCGCGGGCAGTTCATCGACGT
>PIVZ01000365.1 GCA_003354045.1 bacterium | reverse complement strand
CACATAATGCGGTAATTCTCCCCCTAGCATCCGTACTATTCGGCTGTTGTGCAGCACATGTGAGGCGTATCCTCGAATTCGTCTTCCGGGCTTGGCCCATGTGCGTCCGGGCACCTCGCCTTGAGGGCATCCAGGTCTTCGCCCTCCGCTGGCGATAGGTATTCGAAGCACTCGCTACATTCCCACCCACTCGGCTCCTGGTGCCAAAAGATGCGGCGGCGCTGAAAGAGGAAGATCGGGTCACGCGTGCATTCGTCTCGGGCTGTATCGCCTCGATCCGCGATGGGCGCCAGCGACTCAACTTCCTTCCCAACCAGCTCCCCCAGCTCGCGGAGCGCGGCGGCGTCAAGATGCTTCATCGGAGGGATCCTTCAGTAGCAGGGCCGCCAGGTCGCAGTCTGTGGCATGGTCGCCGTCAGCTTCGCAGTACGGACAGCATCCGTCCACGCCGCCGCTTTCCAGCCCCACCAGCATCGCCATGCACTTCGCGTGATGGTCCACCAGGTGGCGCAGGTGCTCGGCCAGCGTGCGGCCCTCGTCCTCCCCGCCCGGAACGATCTGGCGCAGCGCGGCGAGCACCCGGTGCATCACCATCAGCGCCTGCGCCGTCTGGTGCGCGCCGCGCAGGAGCTTGGCAATCTCCGCGTTGGCCGCAGCCGCGTCGGCCTCCCCCACGCCGCTCGCAACGGCTGCGGAGACTTCCAACTCCTCGGCCCACTCCACCATCGATTTCTGCATCGGTGTCCTAACCATCGGTCGCGCTCCTTTTCTCTTGCTGCCACCAGAGAACCAGCGGCAGGACGGTCTTGGGATCGATCATCGGCATCTCCACGTTCCGGCCGGACTCGCGCGCAGCGACGGCGGCGCCGGCCTCGCAACTGTCCAGCAGGCGCCGCTTGTCGTCGCCCTCGCTCTCGCGGATAGCTGCGCCGACGGCAGCGGCGTACCGCTCCGAGTCGTCGCGCAGGCGCGGGTGGCGCATCACGGCGCGCATGGCGGCACGGACGCGGCCCTCCAGGGTCTTCATGCCGCGGCAGGCTTCGCGCGCTGTCGCGACGCCCAGGGCGATGTTAGCCTTCATGGCGGGGCCTGGGCGCGGTCGAGCCCGCAAGTCCCTTGTGCGACGCCAGCAGGGTTTCCAGGGCCTGGAACTCCAAGTCCCGGATGCGGATCTCCCGGTAATTGTCACCGCCGCCTCGGGGCGTCTTCACCGGGGATTGCCTCGCGGCTTCGTGCCACCCCTCGTACACCATGAGGGCCGTGGTGTGCTCGGCAAAGGTCGGCGCCACCGTGACCTCGCGCGGTTGCGGCATCGGGGGAACGGAACGCGGGCGCGTCTGCTTCTTCTCGGTAGCCATCAGCTTCTCCAGTCGTCGATGGGCGCTCGGATGTGGGCGTGCGGGGCGAGCGCCAGCCGCCGCACGGGTTCCTGTGGTACGCCTAGTCGGCGCCCTGTTCACGCTTTTTTCGGGAAACCTTCTTCCCGGGGGTCTTGGTGGCCTTCTTGGGGGCGGCGCGGCGCTTTCGGGCGGTGCGGACCTGCGCGAAGGTCTTTCCGGATGAAGCCAGGATGGCGGCCCGGCCGGTGAGTTCCTGCCAGCGCAGAATGGCCACGTCGACGAACGGCGGGGAGATCTCGATCGCCCGGCACCGGCGGCCCATCTGCTCGGCGGCCACGATCTGCGAACCCGATCCGCTGAACGGTTCAAAGCACACATCCCCCTTCTTCGTGTGCTTGCGCATGGGGCGGGCGAAGATCTCCACGGGTTTTTGCGTGGGATGTTCGTTGCCGACGATCCGGGCCTTGTCGCCCCACCCGAGTTCCCAGACGGAATTGAAGTCATGCGTCCCGTCGTGCTCAGGCTTGTTCCCCTGCTTCCACCCCATCATGCACGGCTCGTGCTTGAAGTGCCAATATACGCGACCGAACACCGACGTGGGCTTGACCCAGATGATCTGTTGGTGATCGAGGATGCCGAGGTCCGCCCACACGGACTGAATCATCCCGCACCGCTTATGCGCGTGCCAGCAGTAGATCGCGGCGTGCGACTTCAGCACCACCAACACGTTTGTGAACACCGCGCGGAAGAACCCCTCCGCGTCTTTGATCTCAATTTCGCGATACGAATCCGACCAGTCCTTGCCGCTGCCGCCGGGCCGGGATCCGGTGTAATCCACGAGGTACGGCGGGTCCGTTGACACCAGGGCCGCGCGGTCCTTCCCCATCGCGCGCTTCACGTGCTGTTCGTTGGTGGAGTCGCCGCACAGCAGCGTGTGGTCGCCGAGGGCCCAAAGGTCGCCGAGCCGGGCCGTGGCCACCTTCGGCGGCGGCGGCGGGGTGTCTTCCACGATGGCTGGCTCGGGACCGCTGGCATTGCCGAGCTCCGTGATGCTCGCGTACTCGTCGATGGTGAATCCCGATAGGTCGTAGGGCTCCTCGCCCGCCGCCTGCAGCTCCCCGAGCATCGACGCCAGATCCTCCATCACCCACTCGCCGCTGATCTTGTTCAGCGCCAGGTTCAGCGCCTTCTCCTCGATCTCGGGGAGGTCCACGACGGCGACGGGCAGCTCGGGCCACCCCTTCGCGTGCGCCGCCTCGATGGTCTGGTGCCCGCCGACCACGCGCTTGGTGCGCTTGTTGAACACCACCGTCTGCACAACCCCGAACGTCTCCAGGCTCTGCTCAAGCGCGGCGCGGTCGTGGTCGCTGATGGTGCGCGGGTTGTACTCGGCCTTGCGCCGGCGGAGGTACGCCACCGTCATGGTGGTGGCCTTGAGCCCGGCCAGGTCGCGCACCTGAGGGGTGGCCGCCTTCTTCTTCGTTGCTCGCTTCTTCGCCATGGCTTCTCCGTGGAAACGGGCCGCCGAGGTAAGCGGGAGTTCTCAATCCCTCCCTCGGCGACCTTCGGGTTGTCACCCCCCGGCGTGGTCCACCGGGGTGCTCTTCTTTCCATTGCAGACGACCGCCGCGACCTTCCCGCCGGCGTGTTCCGCCTGCGCCTCGATCTTCGCCAGCGCCCGCGCCGCCGCGCTCTTCGTGTCGCACGGCATCCGATCCACGTATTCCCGCAGCGCGCCGATGGCAGTCCCCAAGCACGACAGCGCGCCCTTCAGTTCGGGGTCCGGTGCTGCTTCGGGGGTGAATCGTTCTCCGTTTACCATGATCATGCGCGTGCGAGTCCGGACGCAGGATAGCCCGCGGCCTGGAGATTCCAACCCCTGCGGCGCGCGTGGTTAGACATCATGCCACCGGCCGGGGTCCACGGGTTCGATTGCGCGCCCGATGCGATTGACGCCGTACACGTGCACGCCAGTGGTCATGCCCAGGGCGTCGCGCCACTCGATTTCGTACATGCCCGCGAACCGCTCGGGCCTGGTGTTCCGCAGGCGCCTGACAATCTTGCGGCGCCCGTCCAGGTATCCGCGGTCCTGGATGACCTCGGGCCCGCCGGGGACGCGGTAGAAGCAGGGGCGGGTGCCGGGGGGGAGTATGGGCTGGTCAGGCATCGGGCTGGTTAGGCTGAACGCGCGACACGACGCCGCGCGCCTCCAGCCACTCCGCTATCGTTTCGAAGTCGCCGCCTTCCCCGATGGTGGACCATTCGGATCCGTTGTGAGCCCTTGTGATTTCCAGGGGCACATCCACCGCGGTGAAGAATAGCGGCGGCGGCTCTGCGCGACAAAGAACGCGGGTCACGGGTGGTGGCGACAAGTCCGCCCCCCCGCGCCACCCGAAGAAGGGCAGCGCGGCGGTTGCCAGGATCCCGCCGAGGAAGGAGCGGCGGTTCATCGCTTCACCCACGGCAGCTTCGACATGATTGGATCGCAGAATCCGAGCCAGCCCCACGACACGCCACGCTTTGCGACCCACCGCTGTCTTCGGCGCTTCGCGTTGCGCCGACTTCTGCGTCGGCCCGTCACGGCAGCACCCCCTCGATGCGGAGCACCGCGAGCACGACGCGGGTGGCCACCGTTACGAACAGCAGGCCCTCGGCGAACAAGAGCAAGTGATACTCCCACCACCGCGGCGTGCCCTTGGTGCGGAGCAGTCCGAGTATCACGATCCCCGCGCCGAGACAGATCGTGGCCACAGGGAACGGCGGGTACATCACCGGCTCGCCCTAGTCTTCCGCGGCGCTCCCTTCGCGCCGGCCTTCTCCTGGCAGAACTGCGGATTGCGCTTCCAGAACTCGAACAGCGCGTCCTCGATCTTCTTCGCCTGGCCCTGGCCGATGCCGCCGAGGTCAGTCAGCTTGTGGTCCGTCGTGAACGCAGCAAGCGCGCCCAGGGTCGCGGTCTTGATCACGCTGTTCGATCCATCGACGATGCGCTCGGCCAGCGCGCTCCCGATGCCGGTGATCTCCGATAGCGGCATCTTCTTCCAGCCGTCGGCCTCCATGTGATCCAGCAACGGCTGCGGCGTGTTGAAGTCGCGCACCATGTCGATCAGCGCGCCCTTGGCTGATTCGAGATTCGCCTTCGCCGCCTTGTGCTTCTCGCGGGTCTTCTCTTCGGCGAGGGTCAGGGATCCGATCTCCGTGACCTGCGCCCCCATCCGTTGCAGCTGCTGCTGCTCGGACTTGGTGATCGTGATGACTTCGGGCGTCGTCGCCTTCTTCGACGCGGCTGCCTTGCCGCCCTTCTTCGCGGTCGTCGTGGCCATTGGCTTCTCCTGTGCGTTTGGCGCGGGCGAGCGATTCCCGCCCGCTGATCTTCCAGAGCGTACGGATCGAAGGGCCCGTGGCAAGGACGAGCCCGGGCCGGCTGGGCGGGGCTGTCTTCGCCATCCAAGGATCGACCGCTCCAGCCACCCGGTGCGAACACGGGGCAGGGCAGCGCCCTGGCCCCGCTGTTTCCCACAGATCCAACTCCTCCCACAACTGCCAGCACACTTAAGTATCTCTTCTATTCTCCTCTTGCGCGAAGTGTGCCGCCGTAAGTCGTTGGCCCGCCCCATCTCGCGGTTCACATTTGGCGAAAAGTGGCACAGATTTGGCTCAAAAGTGGCGCGAAAGTGTAATCGCGCCTTGGATGCCGCATTGAGTTTTCCACAGCCGGGTGGCCGGTGTTCGGGGGCGAAATGCGCACTAGGGCGCAGGGGGCGCCGTAACCCTCGACGGGGCGCGGGCTTGCGGCCACCAGGGCGGATTCCTTCTCGGATGCCTTGAACAAGATCGGCCCATCGGGGAACGTGGATCTGTCGCCGGGCAACCGGGGACGGAGAAGCCAACTCGATTGTGACCGGCCGCGCTGCTGCGCGTGCCCCAATGGAGACGACGA
>PIVZ01000364.1 GCA_003354045.1 bacterium | reverse complement strand
CACCCACTCCCGCCACTTCGACTCGAATTGACGGCGTCCGCGCCACCTCCATCAGAGCCGGCTCCGAAGGTACGTCGCGGCCTTCGATCAAAGGTCGCAGTGAGCGTCCTTGGATATCTTGCCGCGCCTCGACCCCGAGGTAGTCGAGTATGGTGGGCATGATGTCAATGTTACGCACGGTCGTTCCGACGGTCTTCCCGGCCGCAACCGTCGGTGGATATCGAACTACTAGCGGGACACGCACACTCGCTTCGTACAGATCCCTGCCGTGCCCTACTACGCCATGCTCACCAAGCGCCTGCCCATGGTCGCTGTGGAAGATCACCAACGTTCTCTCCGCCAATCCCAGCCGGTCAATGCCGTCAATAAGCCAGCCTATCGCTCTGTCGGTGTCGGCAAGATCCTTATCGTAGTCCTCTATTATGCGCTGGCTCTGCCGGCCGGTCTTATCGAATATCAAGCGTTCATGCGGCCCGAAGTAGTGTGCCCACAAGAAGAATCGCTCTGACTGATGCTGGTAGAGCCACTCGAGTGCCTCATTGGTAACCTCGGCATCCGGCCTGTAAGCATCGTTCCTCTCCTTCTCGGCAAACACGGCTCTCGTTTCCTCTTCACCGGAGGGAAGCACCATGTCGACTTTTTTCGGCGGCTCGCCTTCCGGTTCGATCGACGTCGGTGCGGACAGCGAATCGTTGTAAGTCTCGAATCCCTGATCCAAGTTCCATACAGAATCGAGGGTGAAAATGCCGATTATGGCACCCGTAGAGAAGCCCTCATCAAGCAGGGTCTCGGCCAACGTGACCATGTCTTCGGGTAAACGCGTCCAGCGGAATCGCACGCCGTGGCGGTTGCCGTAGCTGCCGGTCATCACCGACGCCATGGATCCGGTCGTCCAGGGAATGTCGCAATATGCGGTCTCGAACCGGGCGCCCTCCGCGGCAAGCCTGTCGATTGCTGCTGTCCGTGCCCGCCTATAGCCGTAGGAAGAGAGGCGATCGGCACGCAGGGTGTCAACCGTTATCAGCACAACGGCCTTTGGTCTATCGAGGTACTCGGGCAGCATGCGATAGAGAACGGCGGCGCCCACCGCAACTACCGTCGCCAGACCAGCGACGACTACACGCCGAGCAGCGCGCTTAGATGGCATAGGTCTCTCAGACACGTCCCATTTCCGACCGAATTGGTCTTTTTATCATGGCAAGACCAGTCTATCCAGCATTGCCTATCGCCAACCGCTCGCTTCAACGAGGTTGCAGTAGGGAGGTGAGCGCGCAGGTGAACGCTCGTCGTTGCTACCGTCGAGGCGCGCGCGGCTCGACGAGTCCGTCGCCCGGCGGTCGGCCCGACCTTGACCGGTGTTCATGGGCCGAATAGAATTAGGCGTTGTGTCGAATCAACTGAGGATGAGTAGCGTATTCGCGGTCATCGTAACCGTGTGCTCTTTGACGCCGGCCGTGGCCCAGCAGCCGGTTTGTCCGCCACCATCGCCGAGCCAACTCTACTATGCTACTTGCGGATTACGGGTGATGATGCCGGTCCGTCGTTTTCTCACGGAGTTTGCGGTTGATCATCTTTTCAAGCCCGCGTCTCTACCATTCGAACGCTCGCCATTAGATCTTGTAGCACCGCTGGCCGGGTCACAATTTGAGGCAGACGGCGATCTGAGCGAACAACTCGGCTCGCTAGCGCCACTGCGATTTACCCGACTCGACAAGTCAACGGGAACGGTCGATGCCGCGTTTGGAGAAGGGACGCGCTCTTTCTCTGCTGCGCTAGAGGTCCCGGAAGGGCAGCACCGCCTCTCCTTTGAGCTGCCGGAGCGGCTTGCAGGCGGTTATTGGAGGACACCTGAGGTTCTTCAGGTGGCGTTCTGGGAGGGGAAGCGCATAGCGTTCGTACTGGAACTGGCGGATGGGCAGCGTCGCGAGGGCGGGATTTCATGTCTCTCGCTTTCATCAGAAAGTCTCAGACTGGTGACCTCCGATCCAATCGCCCCCGATTTTCTGCTCAATTTCCGGGAGTGCAGATGAAGGTTGTCGGGCCATTGAGCCTCGCGCTCGTACTGGGATTCTCTTTAGCCGCGTGTTCAGCGAACCCGATCAGCCTGCGCTGCCAACGCTACGACCTGGCGTCACTCACCACAGACAACGACTTCACCGCCGTGATTCCCGAGAATGTCCTCCCCTTGCTGGACGCAGGCCCTGACCACATCATCGTCTCAATGTCGGTGCTACGTCCGGTCGAAGGACACATCACGCTGGTACAGATCATCGATGGAACGGAGTTCGGCAGATGGGAGCTCGAACTTCCGTCAGGCAATGACATAGTCGTCACGTGCCGCATCGCCACCTCCCGGCAAGCGTCTACCTGTGGTGCAATCTTGCGGGAGCAACCACACCCTCCCGGCGGCTACTACTACCTGCAGCCACCCAGCCCGCAGATCCTCGAAGCAGGACTCTCCATGTACATCTGCAACTGAGTCCTACCGGCAGGATGCACGACTGCGAGTTGCAAGAGAAGGCGTAACTTGACTGCTATGAACACGTTGACGTGGTTAGGACGAGTGGCGTTGCCGCTCGCCATGCTTGCTCTGTTGCTCATCTTCCGAGCCGACTTCTTCGGCACCCGCGAAAGCCAGGAAGAATCCGTCGAGTCTGGGAACCTGGCCGCGGAAGAGAGCGTGAGATCCGGTTCCGCAGGTGTTGCGACCGCCGATTCGAGGGTTCGGACATTGGTCGGAGATACGGTGCAGTCGGAAAGGAACCCGGCATCCGGCCAAGCCACGAGCCCAAATGGCGAACGCGCACCTAGCAAGAGCGGCCCAGCCTCCCCCAGAGGAATCACTCGGTTGGGCGGGAGTGGCGCATACGCAAGGATCGGGACGGTGACCCGACGCACACTGGGCGTCAGCGCCGCGAGCGAGCCGTTGTCGGCGGAGGTAGCCGATCTGCCGTCCAGCACGATTCACTTCGCCGCTGCAGTGGCGGTAGCCGCCAAACCCGGCAAGCCCACCGTCGGACCCACCTGCACCGTTCACCTTGCCCGTGAAGGCGGCAGTCCGGAACAGCTCGCCAAGTTCACTTTGCGAGCGGATCAATCGTCCTGGACAGAGGCAAAAGTAGAGCTTGAATCGCTCTCGCGGGGCCGGTTGCTACTGGGCTGCCAGCAAGACGTCGAGGCGCCGATAGCGGTAGTGTGGGCGCAGCCGTTCGCGATACATTCTGTCGCCACACGTAGAGCACCGCTGGTCGTTCTCGTAAGCCTCGACACGCTGCGCGCGGATCATGTGTCGGGGTTCGGAGCGCCAATCGGTCTTACTCCCGAGCTCCGCAAGCTGGGAAATGAAGGCTTGCGAATGCTCGCAGCGACGTCAGAAGGAACCATGACTCTTCATTCACATTTTGGCATGCTCTACTCGCGGTTCTATGGCTATGCGCTTCGTCGGCAGCGCGTAGAGACGCTCGCCGACGTACTGACCGGTGCTGGGTTTACGACCGCCGGATTCACCGGCGGAGGATTCGTCGGCAGCAACTTCAACTTTCACCGGGGATTCGACCTTTATAGCGAGTACCAGGGGGCCGCACATGGGCTGACCGAAAACGCCGCGTTTCCCCACATCCTCTCGGAAAGTCTGGAATGGATCGACCTGCACGCCGGAATCCCTTCGTTCGTCTTCATACATACTTACGCCCTGCATCAGCAGCCCGCCGAGGAGCAGAAGTGGCGTGAGGTGCACGGCTCGTGGGCGAAATTCGCTCGAACGCCGGAACAACTCGATGAGGATCGGACTTTCTATCGCAATTTGGCACGCGAGACCGACGCAACCCTCGCTCCTCTGTTCGACAAACTGCGCTCTCTGAGCGAAACCCGCGATGTTCTTCTCATCGTGACCTCAGATCACGGGGAAGCGTTCGGAGAGCACGACAATTCCAGACACGGTTACGCTAGAGATATATCACCTCACGACGAGATCATTCACATCCCTTTGATCATTTGGGGGCCCCGGCTGGTGCCGACGGGTCGCACCTCGACGATGCCGGCGATGTTGATGGACATACCTCCATCGATATTGGCGGCCTTGGATATCGCGGCGGCTCCCAGCATGCTCGGAACCGACCTGTGGCCTCTGTGGTCAAGAGCGTCGTCCGGCCAAGCTGCTGAAGGCTTCGCCGCAAACAGCGTGGGAAGTGTCAGCGATGCTCACTCTTTTTGGTCGCTGCGCAGCAGCTCGAAGAAGCTGATCGCACCAAAGGATATCTGCGCCGAATGCGAATACGAGCTTTACGACTTGGATGCCGATCCAGGCGAGTTGCATAACCTGGCGAAAGAGCGACCGGCGGTCGTCGCGGAAATGCTCGCTCAACTTCGTCGTAGACTCGTTGATTTCGAGGTTACAAACGACGTCGATGACGGTCCGCTGCCTAACTGTCAACGCTGCGGATGGGTGAGATTCGGCGACTTCTGGCAGGCGCTGGCTGTAACCGATGAAGAGGCACCCGAGCCTCCCGACGAGATAGACCCTGCCGTGCGTGAGCGACTTCGGGCACTCGGCTACGTGGAGTAGGCGACGCAGAGGGGGGTGCAAGCATGAGCTCGCGGCCAAAAAGAAGATGGACACGTTGCCGCATACGTGACGGCGCTGAGGC
Source organism: bacterium (assembly GCA_003354045.1). Taxonomy (GTDB): domain Bacteria; phylum Desulfobacterota; class Binatia; order UBA1149; family CAITLU01; genus PIVZ01. Next base: position 634 of record PIVZ01000364.1, on the reverse strand, counting down.
ATGAGTGCTCGGCGCGAGGGGAACCGCCTCAGGCTACATCAAAGCGCGCTCATGCGGCTCGCGCTGGTGCTCGTGGCTACGCTTTCGTCGCTGTTTGCCGGTGAGTTGACATTGCGCATTCTCGAGAATCGACCACTCACAGAGCTCGAGCTACGAAAGCAGTCCCGGCCGATGTTATCTCCACCGAGTGCGCTCACAGCGTGGGCCGCTATTCGGCCTCTGGCCCCGGGGGTTGACCCTGCCTGGATCGACGAGCAGCCGCCGCAACCGTCGACGAGCACCGAGCTTGACGCGGAATTGCTCGGGCGACGCCAGCTTGCCGGTGATTGGCAGGGCAGAGCCCTCCATCTCGATCGCCAATGGAACGCCAATTTGACTTCTTCGTGGGGATGCGGACCCGATGGTTTGTTCCGTAACTTTCCGGTTCCGGCCTATCTATTCGACCCACCCGACAAAAGCAGTTTACCCGTCTACCGCTTCCTGCTGCAGCGGGTCCTGCCGACAGGTCTTGTCACGAACAAGTTCGGCTGGCGCGGGCCGGAGATCTCACTCGACAAGCCGCCGCGCACAGTACGCTTGGCTTTCGTCGGCGCTTCGACGACGGTGGGAAGCCACAGGCTTCCCTTCTCCTACC
>PIVZ01000950.1 GCA_003354045.1 bacterium | reverse complement strand
GGCGCTGCGGCCGCGCTCCCGGCAGGCAGTCCCGTCTGCACCTCGGTCTTGTCAGCGAGAATCCAGTTCCAGCGGTCTAGGCGCACCAGAGTTGGCTCGGCCCCGACGGCGATGTCGAAGGATTGGTTCCGATCCGTGTTCCAGATCACGTGTTCCTCCACGCCGCCGGTCGTCGTGACCTCAACCTGGATTGGCATCGTGTAGGTGGGGTAGGAGAGCGACTGGGTCTGCCACACCGAGAGGTGCAGGTTATATGGAGGAGATGCGTTCGTGCTCCACGCGAACTCGTACTCGGGCCGGCCCTCGCTGTAGAGCCAGGGATCGAAGAACCAGGACATGTCGCCGCCGTACACAGCCTCAACCGCGGCGACGAAGTCGTCGGTCACAACGTTTCCGAACTCATGCGCGTTGCGGAAGTCCAGAATCGCCTGAAAGAAATCCGTGTCGCCCAGGATGGCGCGCAGCATGTGCAGCATCCATGCGCCCTTGTCGTAGACGATGGCGTGCCACACGTAGGGCGGATCCACGACAGTGCCCGAGTAGGGACCGGCGTCCATGCTGACCATGTAGGAGCGGTAGGCAGCCAGGCCGTAGAGATTCTCCCGCCAGAGGGCCTCGCCGTAGGAGGCGGGGCCCTCGCTCAGCCACACGTGCGCCCAGTCCTCGACCGTCAGGCAGTCGCCGAACCACTGGTGCGCGAGCTCGTGAACGAGCAGCCAGTCGTAGGTGTGGGTTCCGGTGATGAAACCAGCGGGGTAGGCCGTCATCGTCTGCTCCTCGACGGCCGGCCCGCTCGGCGTTGCGAACATGCCGTACTTCTCGCCGATATAGGGGTACTCACCCCACACCGAGGCGAAGTACTGCATTGCGGGCACGGTGATGTCGAAGCTCGTGAGCGCCTGGCTGTAGCGCTCCGGGTAGACGAAGTGCTGGACGTCGGCGGTTCCCTCGGGACCGGTGTAGGTCTCCTCGATGGTCTGGTAGTTCGTCACGCCGATGGTCACGAGGTAGGGGGAGACGGGATAGTCGTGCAGCCAGCTGACGGTGCGGGTGCCGTTGCCATTGTCGATGTTGCCGGTCATCGATCCGTTCGAGCAACCGAGCATGTCGTCCGGGATCGTGAGGTCGCAGGAGAATGTGCACTTGTCGTCGGGGACGTCCTTGCACGCGCGCCAGTAGTGGCTGATCGGAACAATCGTCGTGCTCGCGGTGGAGTAGGGGGTGCTGATGGAATACACCTCGGGGGTTCCCGCGTGGTTGCGGAAGCGGAGCGACTTGTTGCCGATCTCGAGCGGGGTTCCGGAGTAG
>PIVZ01000949.1 GCA_003354045.1 bacterium | reverse complement strand
CCCGGTTTTTTCTCCTTCTTTTCCTTCTTCTTTTCCTTCGGTTTCGATTTCTTGTCGCCGTCGGATTTCTTCGCGGGCCTCTGCTTCGGCTCGCTCTTCTTCTTCTCCTGTTTCTTTCCGCTCTTCTTGTTTTCGCGCGATTTCTCGGGGCGCGGCTTCGCCGGCTTCACCTGGGGCTTCGTCTGCCGCCTGCGCTCGCCCTGGACCTCGCGTTTTGAAGTACGCTTCGCCGGTCGGGGGGCTACGTCGCGGCGGTCGTTCTTCTTGTTCCACTTCTTGAAGGGGGCCCGTGTATCCCGGGTGCCCTTCTCCCGCACGTCTCCGGGGCCCCTCTCCGCGATCTTGCTCGCCCGCCGCGGGTCCCTGTCCCTCAGCCGCTTCTCTCTGTGGGGCGGCCGCCAGCCGTCGTTCACGACGGCGCTCTTCCACTTCACCCGGTCACTGCGACCGTGGAGCGTGTACCAGTAGTCGTGGTGATGGTGGGAGCGGTAGCCGCGGTGCCACCAGTGGGGTCTGCACCAGTCGTGCCCCCAGTGGAAGTCGACGAAGAGGTCGCCGTGATCGTATGGGTCCCACCACGAGTTCCAGTAGTGATCGGGATACCAGTCGTAGACCATGTAACGCGGGTAGGGGACCCGGCGCTCGATGTAGAACCAGCCGATGTCGCTCGCTACGCCCTCGGGCGCGTATCCCACGTCGCCCCAGGCGAGGCCTTCGTTCATCTCGTAGATCGCCTGCTGGGGATCACCTGTGATCCGAGCGGTCGTCACGTAGCTGCTGCCCGCGTAGCCGTCGTTCGCCGCGCCGAGCGAGGCGAAGTTGAGCGGATAGTGGGAGCCTACCGCAACGATGTACTCGATGCCGCGGGGACCTTCGACGATGAGGTCATAGCCGTCGCTGTTCTCGGGAATGCTGAGCACCCGTCCGTCCTCCACCCAGCCGGGGTCGCCGTGGCGGGGATAGAGGAGGCTCACGAAGCCCTCGGTGTCGATGTTGTAGACCGCGACGTAGCAGTCGGTGCTCGCCGTGAAGTACACGCGCACCTGCTCACCCGGACGGAGTACGCTGCCGTTCGCTTCGTCCAGCCAGACCTTCACGTCGACGGGTTCCTGCGGATACTCGTCCGTCGGCGTGAAGCCCGTCGCTGCGGTCGGCGCGATCAGCCCGACGAGCAGTGCCGCGAGAATGTAGATTGTCCGTTTCATGGCTCACCCTCCTGTTCAGCGCCGGTTCCGTAATTTCGCGGAGGCGCGTTCGTCCCGTGCCGCTTCTCGGCTCAGGGCGTCTGTCGCTGGCCGCGCGGGCTTGGCCG
>PIVZ01000948.1 GCA_003354045.1 bacterium | reverse complement strand
GCCCGGGTTTGCATCTTCCAGTGCCTCCCCCGCCAGCGCGATCACCGCGGCCTGCCCCTCGACCCACCCGCCGTAACCCCGCGCCTCGGACAATGCGTCGTCATACGCCCGCTGTGCTGTCTCGTTCATACCAGAGCCCTCCTGAACAGAACAGGGAACCGGCGCGGGCGGGCTCTGGCAAACCCCCGCGATCCGGTCCCCTGCCTGTTCGAGATAAGTGGTTTCAACGTCTGCCAGAGCCCGGTTCATGTCATTTTCCCCTCAGAGGCGTTTCCTGCCCCGTAGGCGCGTCGGGCGAGTTGCCCGCCCCATTGGCTCCCGGACCCCCCGAACGTGAGCCTACGCCGTGGTTCTGCCCGCCAGCGGCCTGATTACGGGCCTTCCTCGGGCGGTCCCAGTAGGGAGATTTGCACTTCGGGCAGATTCGGGGGCGGGATTCCAGGCGGGGGATCCATCTATGTTTGCATCGCCAGCACTGATAATGCGGTAGTTTTATGGTTTCCATACCCGAAGTATAACCCATAGGTGGCCCCGCGTCAAGTCTGAATCCCGCATGGGGGATTCCCCTAAGAGCCCCTACGTTCTTGACTCTCGCCGCTCCGTGCCGCATATTAACCTCGGTATCCCTTTCATTGGAGATCACGCTCATGCTACGGATCTATGCCGCGCTCGTCAGCATTGCCGTCCTCGTTCTCCTGGCGTACTCGCTCCCGCGCTTCATGGCGGGCTCACTGTCGGCCAGGGACGCCGAGTACCGCACGCTCGTCCGGGTCGTTGACACGCAGACGGAACGGATCCTCGGGAACGCGGCCCTTGCGGCCAACCGCAGGGAGCGGCCCGCGTATATCGTGCGGGAGCTACGCTACGACGCTCCGGACGAGCATATGCCCCGGATTATCGTCCTCGCGCCTGGGGACGAGCGCAGGAACATCTATTGGGCGCGACGGCCAGAGGTTCAGGTCGAGGAATTCACGGACCCCACGCGCCGGAAGGTGGAGATCATTACCGCGATCCCCTCGGGGGCCGGGAGGGACTTTGCGTTCCCGACCTTCGTTTTCGGGGCATCGGCCCCGGGCGGCTACTCCATCGTTGGCCTGCCCGCCGCAGACGGCGCGATACCCGACCGGGCAAAGCTACGCCGCGTTGTGTTCGGCTCCCTGCCAGAGCCCACCGCCCCGCCGCCTCGCGTGCTGTCGAGTGTCAAGAGCGACGGCTTCACGTCTACCCGGCTTGAGTTCCAGTCGCGGCGCGGCCATACGTTCACCGCCGAGTTGCACGTCCCCGAAAAGCAGGGCCGGGTTACCTGTGTCGT
>PIVZ01000947.1 GCA_003354045.1 bacterium | reverse complement strand
ACGTGACCGAAGAAGCTGTAGTAGAGCCCGACGATCAGCGTGCCCTCGACGAGCTCGCAGTTGGCCGACCAGTTCCAGAGCGAGCCCACATCAGCCGCGTGGTACATCGCGTAGGGCAGAAGCGGCTTATTGGTGTCCGGCCAGCGGAATGGGTACTCGTCGCCCTCGAAGGCGCCTCGAGGGTTGCCGTCCTTGTCGGTCAGGTAGAGCAGCGAGTCGTCGCGCTCGCGGTCGGCAGAGAGCACCTTGTAGACCGGGATCGGCCCGGAGATGTCCATGTGGTCCCAGGTCCAGACGAGCTCCTGCGTCTGGGGGTGGCGGCGGAGCCGGGCCTCGGAGATCGATGCCGGCTTCCACGGCTCGTCGAGATCGGCCTCGCTGGTCACCAGGTCCGGGAACACCAGCCGGTAGGTCGGGGTGCTGTCGGGCAGCACGTCGACACGGACGAGCATCTCCTGCAGGCCGAGGGTGTCTCGGAGCCGACGCTGTGAGCGGACCCACCAGCCAGCGGCGGCGACGGCCTGGGCGTTCTCGGCGCCGAGGGGGTCACCGTGGCCGACTTCGGGCGGGCGGTCGTAGGTGCGGGCCAGGATGTCCATGAAGGCCTTGAGGCTGTTCGCGGACAGGTCCAGCATCTTCCAGGCTTCTCGGCGGACGTTGCCGATCGCAATCAGGGCGAGCTTTTCGAGGTCCGAGCGCCACTCGCCGTAGAGGATCCGCCGTGCTTTCCGGGTGTGCTCCCAGCGGGCGATGTCCTCGGTAGTGGGCGGCACTGGGTGCGCGGGGCGGATCTGGGTGGCCATGGAGGACTGTACCCAGCGACCACAGCCCGATCAGTGAACCCCGCGGAGCCCACTACCTGAGTGTCGACTCCCAAATCTCCGCGGGCACCTCTAAATGGCGCGTACCAACCCCAATGCCGAACCAGATGGGAGTCTCGCCGCCCCATTCATCGCTTGGCAGACCAACCATCGTAAAAAGCAAGCGGTGCGCGATCACGCGAGCATCGTGAAGGACCGGAGCAAGTTGGGCCACGTCGAGGTCAGGCGCTCCATGCATGAAATCGTTGCGCATAGTTATGAAACTCGGAGTCTGGTTGTCCGCCGATAGGACGTCGCGCCACGGTATTTCCAAGTCCTCAAGCGCAAAGCGCAGTGAAACCCTTAGATTTGGCACGTAGTCCGCGCTCCACATCGAGTTGAAGCCCGTCAGGCCACCATTCCTACCGAGGGGCCAGAACTCTGAGCCCTCGTCGTATGAACGGAGCAGCTCCTCAATGCCGCCCGCAGTGGCGATCCAATGACAAACACATG
>PIVZ01000946.1 GCA_003354045.1 bacterium | reverse complement strand
ACGTCGAGGCTGAAGACGAGACTTCCTGGGAGCTCGCGACCCGAGGCCAGCGTCCGAATCACCTCAACATCGCGCACAATGGCCATCCCTTCCTGGCCACCGACCAGGAGGTTGCCGTCCTTGTCCTCGGCGAGAGCGAGCACGAAGCTCGACGGCAGGCCGCCGGATCGGTCGAGAACCGTGAAGCGGTTCTCCCCCTGACTGTCCTCCTGGCGACGAAAGATGCCGGCGTTGCGGGTCGCGACCCAGAGGTGACCGTGGCGATCCTCGTAGAGGAAACGGCATTCGTCACTCGGCAGGCCGTCGGCGGTGGTCAGCAACCGCTGCTCGCCGGAACGGATACGCAGAAGCCCCGCGTACGAGACGACCCAGAGGGTGCCGTCCCGGTCTCGGTAGACGTCACGAATGCGGATCGAGGGATGCTCGACGCTCACCTCGAGACGCGAAACTACCCCGTCCTCGATCTTGTTGACCGTGCCGTCGTGGGTACCGACGAAGAACCTCCCCGGCGCGTCCTCGAGGATCACGTTGATCCGATCGGTCGCCAAGCCGTTGCCCCGGCCGTCAAATGCGAAAGCAGCAAGCTCAAGGAAGCGGCCAAGTACGCGAGTTGCCGGCTCAAGGCAGATGGCAAGGCGGTGTCCAAGGGCCTTCCCCCCGATTACACGAAGTGCAGGTCCAAGTTCTTGGACAAGTGGCTCAAGGCCGAGGACAAGGGTGACGACGCTTGTCCCGATGCCGTGGCTGCGGAGCCCATGCGGAACTACCTCGCCACAATCACGGCAGCCAGCGCGGATGTGATCAAGGGCATCCAGAACATTCCGGCCTGCGGAGACGGCATAGTGAATCTCCCGAGCGAGGACTGCGATGGCGCCGACCTGGGTTCGGCCACTTGCGCTTCGCTAGGCCTTCCCGGCGGCACGCTCGGCTGCAACGCGGGCTGTCGCCTCGACACAGCCGCGTGCAGCGGGTCGCAGTGCTCGCCGGCCGCGGTGGGCTTCACGGCGACGGACGGCTGCACGTGCAAGGAGTCTTGGTCCTACGGCGGCCAAACCTATTGCGGCGGCGGCTGCGAGCAATAGGAGAAGGTCAAGCCATTGCACGAGCTCTCGGTAAAGCACCAGGGGCCGTTCGAGTCGTTGTCGGGGTTGCCACATACGCCACCGCAAAACGTCTGGCCGTTATACGCCCACTCACCTTTGAATCTGCAGCCGACGCTCGGCGCGTAGTTCTCCGCCCCGGGGGTGCACTGAGTCTTCGCGAGTTTACAGTAGACGTAGTTCAACCCGTTGCAGGTCGCGTCGGTGAAGCACCA
>PIVZ01000011.1 GCA_003354045.1 bacterium | reverse complement strand
TGTGGCACACAACTTCGTTCAGCGATGGAACGAGGCCAGCGAACGGGCACTGCCCAACGGCTGCTACCCGGGCTCCGCCGCCGCCGGGGATCTGCCGTTCCCCGTGACCGAATCACCGACGGCCGGAGCCACGACGGTCCAAATTGCGCGAAGCGTCCAGCCCAACCTCTACACTGATTGCACCTCCACGCCGGGCGGTAGCCCCTACCCGATCGAAGCGGGAGAGTGCAGTGTTCTCGAGCAATACATCGCGGCGATCGAGAGCGCGCGAAGCAGCATCTACTTCGAGAACCAAATGCTCGTCTGCCCAAGGACACTGACCGCCCTGGGCGACGCTCTCGGACGCGGTGTCGATGTCGCGGTTCTCGTCCCCAACAAGACGATGCCCGAAGTGGTTGCCGCCAGACGCAAGCCCCAGGCAAAGCCCGTCTTCGACCTGCTTGCCGCACTCGGCGACTACGAACGCTTCACCTTTGCGGGACTGGCCGTGAACCGGGGCCCCGGCAGCTACGAAGACGTCTACGTGCATGCCAAGGTCGCCCTCGTCGACGATTGCTGGGCGACCATCGGATCCACGAACACCATGTGGCGCTCGTTTACGGGCGACACCGAGATGAACGCATCGTTCTGGGACCCGGATCTCGTGGGCTCCCTGCGCGCCGAACTTCTCCTCGAGCATCTCGGACGCGACACAACGACTCTCGACGATCGAGAGGCGCTGACTCTCTACGGACAGATCGCGAGAGAGAACACCAGCCGTCGCGCCAGGGGAGAGGCCATGGAGGGACAGGTCTTCGCCATCGACCCGGCTCGCTGGGCAACGGACTGACACGATCAAATCGCAGGTTGCGCGCTACCGCGACAGCGTTTCCACGTACCAGCAAGTGTATCTCGAGAAAGTCGTCCGCCTGGCGGCAACCACCAGCGCGCACGCGGGATCGAGGCGCGCACGCGGGATTGAGGCGCGCACGCGGGATTGAGGCGCGCACGCGGGATCGAGGCGCGCACGCAGGATCGAGGCGCGCCCTCGCTGTAAATGCGTGCGGTGTTACTCGGTCGTAACCTGACTGCCCTCAGCTATCCGCCTTGTCCCGTTTACCGGGCTCGATCACGTGGTCGCGCGCGGGCTGGCGCTCGCGGGGCGCCTGACTGTAGTCGCCAAAGGGACCGTCGCGCTGCTCGATGGCGGTCCTTACTCCCTCGTTCTTGGCAACCTCGATGAAGTCCAGCGCCTCGGGCGTGTTGCGCATGAAACCGTCGAGGATGGGCCCGAGAGTCTGTGTGCTGCTCAGGCCCATGTTCTCGTATGCCTGGTTGACGATGAGCTTCATCGCCGCGAGCTGGTTGAGCGGTATCTCGGCCAGCTCGAGTGCCTGCCGGCGCACCTCGTCTTCGAGATCGCCGAAGGGCACCGCCTTGTTGATGAGTCCAATCTCAGCCGCTTCCTTGCCGGAGAGCGGCTTGCCGGTCAGTGCATACTCCTTGGCCTTGGTGAGTCCGAGGCGGTAAAGCCACATGCCGCTCAGGTAGCAGCCCCACATACGTGAGTAAGGCGTGCCGATCTCGGCATCCTCGGCGGCAATAACGAGGTCGGCGCAAAGCGCCATGTCCGAGGCGCCGCCAACGCACCAGCCATGAATCTGCGCGATGACCGGCTTGGGACTTCGCCACATGCTCATGAACTTGGGCACCGGTCCGGTAAGAGAGCTCGTCATCGCGATCATGTCCTTGCCGGGATCCCAGCGGCCGCCCGTGTTGAGCACGCCGCCCCAGTGCGCGAGTCCGCCCGAGAAATCGAAGCCGCCGCAGAAGCCGCGGCCGGCACCGCGCAGGATGATCACCTTGACGGCAGGGTCGCCGTTGGCCGCAGTCACCGCCTGCTCGATCTCCTCCGGCACTCCCGGAACGATCGTATTGAGGCGCTCCGGCCGGTTCAGCGTGATGGTGGCCAGCGGCCCGTCGGTCTCGAAGAGCACTGTTTCGAATTTCATTGGGTGTACCTCCGTAATCTTTGGCGCTTCAGTCGCTGGTCGTTGCTTTCCCAGGCATCGGGCCGGCATGTAACAGCCTCGATTGACAAAGTAAAATGAATTCACTTTACTTAACGACAATGCAGGTAAAGGCCCGTACCAAAAGAGGTTTAGCCACGGCGGCCCGCCTACTCGACGCTGCGACTCGGGAGCTCGTCGAGCGGCGCGGAGTGCTCGAGGTGGAAAGCGTGGCCCGCCGGGCCGGCGTCTCGGTGGGCCTCATCTACCGTCATTTCGACTCCAAGGTCGGGCTTCTCGGTGCAGTCGTGGAAGATTTCTACGGACGCTTCGAGCGAGAAGTGATGACGTCAAATCCGGCACCCGGCGCCAACTGGGCCACGCGCGAGCACCAGCGTTGCGAACGCGCAGTAGCATTCAACTACGCGGAACCGCTGGCGCCGATACTGCTCTCGCGAATGCATCTGGAGCCCGGCGTTGCCGTGATCGAGGCACGCGAGCTCGACCATCACATAGACCTGGCCGCCGAGAACGTCGCCTCCGGGCAGCGCGCCGGCGAGCTCACCTCCGATCTCGATCCGCGCTTTGCCGCGGCGATGACTCTCGGCGGCTTGCGCCGCGTCGTTGCCGAGGCACTTGCGCGCGATCCTAGACCTCCGCAGGAAATCGTCGTCCGACATCTGTGGCGTTTCGTCGCGGCTATCCTTGGTATCCGAGATCCTTCAGGCGCCGTGCACGCCGACACGGCAAGCATCAACAAGTGAGAAGAGACTCAAAGGCAGGGCACCATGTTTTACGATGAACTATTGACCAAAGAAGAAAAGGCGCTGCAACTGGAAGTTCGCGAGTTCGTTCGCGACGAGGTCCCGTCCGAGCTGCTCAAGCAAATGGATCGCGACGAGATCAAGTGGCCGCAGGAATACGTGAGAAAGCTTGGCGAGCGGAACCTGCTCGGACTTCGTTTCGACCGTCAGTGGGGAGGAAGAGGCCTGCCGTGGACGGCGGAAATCGCTGCGGGCGAGGAAATCGCGATCTTGAACAACGTGTGCACCTGCGCCTTCATGATGCCTTCAATGGTCGGGCAGGCCATACACAAGTTTGGGACCGACGAACAAAAGGAACGTTTCCTTCGCCCGATGCTCAAAGGAACAACTCAGGCGGCCGAGTGTCTCACGGAACCGAGGGGCGGCTCGGACTTTTTCGGCGCCACGACCACGGCCGTCCTCGACGGCGATCACTTCGTCGTCAACGGCCAGAAACGCTTCGTAGTGGCGGCAGAGGTCGCCGACATCTTCCTCGTGTACTGCAGGACGAATCTCGACGACGAGGCCGGCTCCGACGACCGCATCAGCGCGCTGATCGTCGAACGCGGAGCAGGCATCGAAACAGAGTATCTGTACGGGCTCATGGGCAATCGCGGCGGTGGAGCCGCCCGGGTAGTGTTCCGTGACGTCAAGGTACCCAAAGACAATCTCATCGGCCGGTTGCACGGTGGCTTCGACGTCTTCAATCAGATGATGTTTCCGGAGCGCATGGCCTGCGTCGTGGGTGCGCTTGGCACGGCACGCGCGTCACTGGATATCGCGACTCGCTACAGTGCCAAGCGGCAAGCCTTCGGCCAGCCGATCCGCAAGTTCCAGGCCGTCAGCTTCATGGTCGGCGACGCCATCACCCAACTGGATGCGGCGCGCGGTCTGGCCTATCTGGCGGCCAAGGCCATCGACAACGACTCCCCCAGGGCCCGCCGTTTGGTAAGTGAAGCGAAGAAGTTCACCACCGAGGCCGCCTGGGATGTAGTGAACAAATCGATGCAGATCATGGGCGGCATCGGCTACACGGACGTGTTTCCAATCGAGAGGTTTCTCCGCGACACCCGTCTGACAATGATCTACACGGGCACCAACGAAGTCATGAACCTCATGATCCAGCACGAATACTATAACGAAGTGTTGGGTGGCCGCAGCGACGAACGCGACACCGAGCAAGACGCGCACGGTTATGGGGACGATGAAGAGAAGTGCTACACGGATGAGGACATGTGGCGCGTGCACGAGAGCGGAGGGAAGGCGACCGGTTAGCGATGAGCGCGGTAGCGCGGCGTTGGCGCTCACACCGGTGGCGTGGCTCGCACGGGCGCCGTGACCCTTACCTTGCCGGCAAGACGGTTCGTCCCAGCGCTCTGCCGGCTTGACCGGTTCGGGTCTCCGCCTCTCGGCTCATTTCGTAGTTGGAACTCTAACTCACCTGGCGGTCGTGGTCCTTCCAGAACGGAGCCCGCAGCTTCCGCTTCAGCACTTTGCCCGGCCCTGACTTGGGAAGAGGTTCACTCCGCAGGTCGATGGACTTGGGAACCTTGTAGCCAGCGATGAGCCGGCGGCAGTGGGCGATGAGATCCGCGGGGTCAACGTCTGCCGCTTCCTGGCGCGGGACGACCACGGCGTGAACCGCCTCGCCCCAATGCTCATCAGGCACGCCGAAGACAGCGGTCTCCAGCACCGATGGATGTTGGTAGAGCGCTTCTTCGACCTCGCTGCAGTAGACGTTCTCACCACCCGATACGATCATGTCCTTGCTGCGGTCAACCAGGAAGAGGTAGCCCTCCTCATCCATATAGCCGAGATCCCCGCTCCAGTAGGAATCGCCGACCAGCACTGCCGCTGTCTGCTCGGGCTTGTTCCAGTAGCCCTGCATGACGTTGGGCCCGCGCACGACGACCTCGCCGACTTCGCCCGCAGGACATTCGCGGCCGGTCTTGTCGAGGACTCGTACATCGACTCCTGGCACGGCCTGACCGCACGAGCGCCCGCGCTCAGCGTCGACCAGAGTGTGTTCGTAGCGCAGTCCGGTGGCGAGGGGGGAGAGCTCCGTCGCGCCGTATACCTCGACCAGTTCGGCAGACGGAAAGGCCGCGTGCGTGCGGCGCACGACCTCGGTGGCGATCGGCGAGCCGCCGTGCCCGATGGTGTGCAGGGTGCTGACGTCTCGGGGCTGGGCGTGTTGCGTCTCGGCCACCGCCGCCAGCATGGCGGGCACGCCCAAGGTGATCGTGGCTTGCTCGCTTTCGATCAGATCGAGTGCCGCGGCCGGGTCGAAGGTGGGGAGCATGATCTGGCAGCCACCGGTCCACAGAGCAGGGAGGATCTGAAACGATCCGGCCGCGTGAAAGAGTGGCGCCATGACGACGAAGCGATCGTCACAGCTCTGGCCCACGAGCGCGAGCCAGTGAAAGGTGTTGGCGATGAGGTTGCGGTGGCTGAGCATCACGCCCTTCGAAGCGCCAGTCGTGCCGCCGGTGTAGAAGAGGCCGGCCAGGGAATCCTCGCTGATGCCAATGCCTGGCTCGACCTCGGCCGCGGAGTCGAGCAGGGCCTCGTACTGATCGGGCATCCGGATTACGTGCTCCACCAGATCGGCGAAGGCCGCAGGGTCGCGGTCGGTGAAGAGGACCCGGGTGCCGGAGTCCTCGAGGGCATAGCGGAGCTCGGGCTCGGCGTGCCGAGAATTGAGCGGGACGATGACGAAGCCGCCGGCGGGTGCGCCGACCCAGATCTCGACGTAGCGATGGCAGTTGGCCGCAAGGATGGCGACACGATCGCCCGCGGCGATTCCCAGCCCGGCGAGACCGCCCGCCAGCCTGGCGCAGCGTGTCCAGAGCTCCTCATAGGTTTCGCGCTCAGAGCCGCAGATAAGTGCGGTGCGCCCACCGGCGATGCGGCGGGCGTGGTTCAGGGGGTCGGCGAAGGTGTGCATCCCATCCTCCTCGGACTCAGAGTCTACCCCGCTGGGCTCGCGAAGGGGAGTGGCACGCCAATACCCCACCTCAGCGGCCAGTGGCGACTATGGAACAGGGGGCCGCACAAAGTAGTCGGGCGCTACAGGGCCGGACAAGGTAACCGGCCGGCACGAAGGTCGCACGAGTTGCCTGCCCGAGGACCTTAGCCGGCTCAGTCAAGATAGTTCGCCAGGTACGACGTCAGCAACGTGTGCAGCTCCTTCAACTGCCGGCGTCTGTGCGCGGCATCGCCCGCCAATGCTCTGTCCGTCAGTACGACGCTGCATTGCTGCCACGTGTGTCCGATCATCTCCAAGGAGGCGCGAGGTAGGTCGATGCCGCGCTTGCGCACTGCGGCCACCCAGAAGCGCACGATGAGATCGTTCTCCAAACGATCGACGCGAGCCAGCTCCGGAATTGACTGCATCGCGCGTCGCATCGCCACGTGTCCCGGCCGCCGGCAGGTGGTCTCGATGTAATCATCGACGCCCGTTCGCAAGGCCTCGCGCCAATCGTTAGCGGGATCCGCCATACGATCCATGCCGGCCTCGAAGGATATACGCATGGCCGCGTACTCTCGTTCGCCCAGTGCCGCAATGACGGCGTGCTTGTTGGGAAAGTAGCGATAGATGGCGCGGATACCGATTCCCGCGCGCTCGGCCAGCAGGTTGGTATTGAAGCCGTCAACGCCGACCTCCTCTAGCAGCAACGCCGTCGTGTCGAGGAGGAGTTCCATAGTCCGCCTCGCGCGCTCTTGCTTCGGGACCGCACGGCGGTCGAGCCGTAGTTTCACGTCTTTCCCCTTTACCCTAGACATCACCACTCACCTCCTGACACCGGGCCTTGACACTCCGCCTAAAGGGAAGTAATAACTTCCATAACGTCACAAAGCAAGGCCGGACCTGTCCGTTGCGGCAGGGCTGAGGCCGACCTGGAGGAAATGATTATGGCCGTCATACTGATCACTGGTTGCAGCACCGGCATCGGCTACTCCGCTGCCCTGGAGTTCGCGGGCCACGGCGACACCGTCTACGCGACCATGCGCAACACCGGCAAGGCCGGCGATCTTGCCTCGACGCCCAACGTGCACGTCCTGGAACTGGAAGTCACCGACCAGGCCTCGGTGGACGCATGCATCGCCGAGATACTCGATCGCAGCGGACGGGTAGACGTACTCGTCAACAACGCGGGCATCGACAACCTCGCCTCCTTCGAGGACGCCTACGAAGAAGAGGTGCGCAGCATTATCGAGACCAACTTCTTCGGCGCCTGGCGCGTGACCCGTGCCGTGCTGCCCACCATGCGTGAACAGCGCTCGGGCGCCATCGTCATGGTGACATCGCTCGCCGCCCTCGCGCCCACGCCCGGTGAAGCTGCCTACGCCGCCAGCAAGTGCGGACTGGAAGGCGCCGCCGAGGTCCTGAGCCACGAGGTCGCCCGCTTCGGAATCCGCGTGTGCGTCGTCGAACCGGGGTTCACGCGCACGCCGATCGGCGACAAGGTGGACCCAAGAACGGCATCTCCCGCCGACTCACCCTACCGCGCCTTCATGGATTACCTGCACCGACAACAGGGCAAGGATCTCGACGGAGGGGACGATCCTCGGATGGTGGCCGAGGCAATCCGCGAAGCCGTGGTGGGCCCGGAACGTTTCCGCCACCCGGTGGGTGAGATGGCCAAGATGGTTTACGAGACGAAGCGAACCGTGAGCGAGCAGGAAATGACAGCGCTCGTGCGCGACGAACTCGGGCTGGGCTGGTGGATCGACGGTGACGACGCGCCGCCGGCCGACTGAGGGAGAAACACCATGAACGATCACCGAGATAAGTCCTTCTGGCTGGACACCCATCCGCCGTACGAGGAAAACCAACCGCTCGAAGGTTTGCAGCGTGTCGACGTGGCCGTGCTCGGCGCGGGCTTCACCGGGCTTTCGACGGCTTACCATCTGCGCCGCGCCGAGCCCTCGCTGCGAGTGGCCGTGCTCGAGGCCGAGATCGTCGGCTTTGGCGCCAGCGGCCGCAACGGCGGCTTTTCGATGACTTTGTTCGGCATGCAACCGGCCTTGACCAAGGCGATGTTCGGCGCCGCGCGCACACGCGAGGCTCAGCGATACATGGAACGCGCCGTAGACCTAGTGGACGCCATGGTGCGCGAGCACGATATGCAATCCGACTACTGGCACCCCGGCTACCTGCACGTGGCCACGACGGACGCACACATGCGACGTATCGAGAAGGCGGCACGCCTTCTCGAGGAGCTAGGCATCGCCGGCCACGAGCTGCTCGACCGGCAGGCCGTGCGCGAGCGCGTAGACTCGCCGCTGTTCGTCGGCGGAAGCTTCGAGGCACGTTGCGGTATCCTCAACCCGGCGCGCCACGTGCGCGAGCTCAAGCGCGTTGCCGAGGCCGCCGGCGCCGAGGTCTACGAGCGCTCACCTGTCGAGAGCATCGAGCGCGGCACGCGTTTCTGCCTGCGAACACCGGGCGGAACGGTCGAGGCCGAGCGAGTGGTGATAGCGACCAACGCGTGGTCTCACCTTCTGGCCGGACTGCGGAGCCGCGAGGCGCCCGTGTTTACTCACATGGTCGTCACCGAGCCACTTAACGAGAAGCAATGGGAGGCCATCGGCTGGGCCGGGCGCGAGGGACTCGAAGATGCGCGCAACATCATCCACTACCTCAGGCCGACCGCCGACGGACGCATCGCCATCGGCGGCTATCGCTTGAGCGTCTCCTTCGGTCGCGACATGGACCATGACCTCAACCCGAACGCCTTCGCGGGATTGGAGCGAAACCTCGTGAGCATGTTCCCGCCGCTTGCGGGCGTGCGCTTCACGCACCGCTGGGGTGGCCCGGTATCCGTTACTGCCGATCTCGTGCCGGCCATCGGACAGCTCGGCGACGCCCGTTGTGTGTACAGCGTGGGCTGCATCGGCCACGGCGTGTCACTCACCCACCTCAACGGACAGACACTCGCGGACCTGGTGCTCGAACGCAGCAGCGAGCTGACGGAAACGTGGTTCGTCAACCGCCGGGTCTTCCCCTGGCCGCCCGAGCCGCTACGCGCGCTAGCGACTCACGCCATCCTTGGCTACATGAAGGTCGAGGACCGGGTGCTAGAGGGGAACAAGTGGGGCTGAGCAGTCCGCGCCAAGTCTGAGACAATAAGGGTCGAGCCTTTCTTTTGCTCGCGTCACACGCCTGCGGTCGTGGCAGCGGCGTCGGTACCGTTGCAGACGAGCACTATCTTTCCGGCCACGCGGGCGTTCTCGATCAATTCGTGCGCACGCGAGGCCTCGGCGAGCGGTAAACGCTGGGCGATGACCGGCCGGATCGCGCCATCGGCGAGGAGGCGTAGCACTTCGCCCAGGTCCTTTCGGAACTCGTCCGGATGCTTGCGCTTCTCGTCAGCCACGCTGTAGAAACGGGCCCTGCGACCGTCGGGTATCGCTCGGAGCAACCCGAGCAACGTCATGCTTGCAGCGAGCGTGGGGATCGACGCCCGCGAGCCGTGAATCGCGGCCTGCACCCCGTAGGCGACCAGTCGGCCGCCTGCTCGTAGGCTGCGATAGGAATGCCAGAAGTTCGCGCCGCCGACACCGTCGAAGACGACGTCGACGCCGCCCGGTGCAAGCTCGGCCAGCCGTTCGCGGAAGCTCTCGGCTCGGTAGTCGATCGGCGCCGCACCGGCGTCGGCAACCACTGGATGCTTGGCCTTGGAAGCCGTCCCGTACATTTCGAGCCCGGCGAGCTGGCCGAGCTGCAGCAGGGCCGTCCCGACGCCGCCGGCGGCACCGTGCACCAGCACCCGCTCGCCGCGCTTCGCCTCGGCGAAGCGGTGGAGCAGCTGATAGGCAGTGACATAGTTGAGGACGATGCTTGCCGACTCGGCAGGATCGAGCCCGGCCGGCGCAGCCACCAACTCATCGGCGGGTAGGCAGATGAACTCCGCGTAGCCGCCTCGGACAGTGAGCGCGACCACCGGCTGCCCGACCTCGAAACCCGTCACACCGGCGCCGAGCTTGTCGATCGTGCCGGCGATGTCATAGCCCGGCGTAAACGGTGGCTTCGGTGTACCCGGGTAGACACCGTAGCGCATCAACACATCGGCGAACGCCACGCCGGTAGCCTGGATCCTCACCCGCACCTGTCCCGGCTCGGGCTCGCGGACCTCGCCTTCGATCAGCTCGAGGACCTCCGGTCCGCCCTTGCGAGTAATGACTATATGCTTGTTCGTCATGGCGAATTCTCTCGGCGGGCCGCGCGCTCGGCATGGGTCGCGTCGATATCGAGACCGTCTCCGCCGGCGGTGAGCACGACGCCGTAGTCCTTGCGGGCGGCCTCGACGCTCACATAGCCGTCGAGGACGTCGTCGAGCACGGCTTCGGGATCGCGTTCGAGCGGGTCTCCCCAGCCTCCACCTCCGCCGAATTGAAGAGACCAGCTCGCGTCCGTGTTGAGCGGCACCAGATAGCCGAGACCCGTCTCTTCTCGCTGCTCGGGTGTGTCGAGATCGAGCAACCAGCAGTTAGGCGCTCCGTCACGACCGCCAGCAATCCCCTTTACCGGCCAGCGACGGCCGACAGCCGAGAAGTTGATGAACATCGGCGAGAGGGTCTGCTTGACCATGCGAGAACCGCACGAGCCGCGCCACCGCCCGGGGCCGCCGCTGTCGGGGACGAGATCGCGGCCAACGATGCGGTAAGGGAAGCGCATCTCCACGATCTCGGCGTTGGCCAGGGTGGCCATACCGTAGTGGTTCGGCAGCCCGCCCCACCCGTCCATGCCACGAACGGCGCTCGACCAGCCGGCACAGCTGTCGATGTTGGCGTCGAGGAAGAGCTCGCCGGTCTCGGGATGCATCCCGAAGCTCATTACCAGCGCGCCGATCTTGAGCGTCTGCGGATAGACTCGCTCGGGGAGGATTGCCTCGAAGGCGTAGGCAACGGCCTCGGCTATCTCCCCGCCGATATTGAGCGTGCACGCCGTGACCGGGGCCGGCTCGTCGGCGTTCACCACAGAGTGTGAAGGAAGAACGAGATCGACGGCCTCGAAGAACGCCTCGTTCTTCGGAATCTCCGGGTCCATCATCGTCGCAATGGCCAGATAGACGTTGGAGTAGGTATTCGCCTTGGAGCTGTTCACATAGCTCTCGACCTGGTCGTGGGAGCCCGTCAGGTCGACCGTGAGCCGGTCGCCACTGACCCTGAGCGTTGCGCGCACGCCAATGTCCTGGTTGCCCATGCCGTCGTGGTCGAGAAAGGCTTCTCCTACGTAGTTGCCATCGGGCCAGGCCGCCACCTCGGCGCGAATGCGTCGCACGCCGTGGGCGATGGCCTCGTCACACGCACCGCGAACCGTCGGCACGCCGTACTTCGACAGCAGCTCGGCAATGCGCTTGGCGCCGGTGCGACAGGCGGCGAGCATGGCCATGAGATCGCCGCGGTAAGTGGGCAGGCGGGTGTTGAGCTCGAGCATGCGAACGAGGTCCTCGCGCAGCCGGCCCTCGTCGCAGATGCGGATGGGAGGCAGCCGCAGCCCCTCCTGCCAGATCTCGGTGGCCTTCGGCGAGTACGAGCCGGGCGTCATCGCTCCGGTATCCATCTGATGGGCGCGAGCAGCCGGAAACAGCACGAGCTCACCTTCGAACGATACCGGCATGACCATGGTCAAGTCCGGTATGTGCGAGCCGCCGTGGTAGGGGTCGTTGATGAGGAACACGTCACCGTCGTGGATGTCGCCGGCGAAGTCCGCCAGTACGGCCTCGACCGAGAACTTCATCGCGCCCATGTGGACGGGCAGCGAGGCGGTGCGCATCGCTTGCGCCATCAACCGCGAGCGCGCGTCCATGACGGCGCAGGAGTAGTCGGACGACTCGCTGAAGATCGGGGTGACGGCCGTACGCTTCATGGTAAGCGACATCTCGTCGGCCACGGTCTCGAGGAAGCCGCGGATCACCTCGACCGTGATCGGATCGATATTCTCGGCGCCCGTTGCTCTGTTGCCTTCGCTCTCGACCATCACGCACCTCTCTCGCTCGTCAGGGTGTAGATGTCGTCACCCCCCAGCCGGCAGCTCCAGCCCGGGTAGACGACGACAGTGCTGTCGGACTCTTCGATGATCGCGGGCCCACCGACGCAAGCACCCGGCGCGAGCTGCGCGCCCGAGTAGATCGCCGTCGGCGTCCAGCCACCTTTGGCGTCGAAGTAGACATCGCGAGTGGACATGGGCTCTCGGCGACCGGTCTCGTCCCCCGACCCGCCCTCTGTCCGCAGCGGCTTCTCGTAAGGCCGCCGACTCGTCACCTTTGCGCCGATGATGTGCACCGCCTCGTCGCGCTTGGCGAAAGTGCGCTCGCGCTCATGCTCGCAGTGAAAGCACTCCGCGGCCTCCGCCAGCGCCTGCTCTACGATCTCGCCGGCGCCGAGCGCGATCGGCACCCAGATCTCCGAGGTCTGCCCTTCGTAGTGGCAGGCCAGGTAGGCCTCATGGCACACGTCGGCGCCGCCGCCGAGAACGCTCGTGCCCTTCTCCGCCAGCTCGCGAATCGCCCGCCCGAGTGCGTCGCGGTCGGCGGTGTCGCAGCGACCAACCCAGGTCGCCAGATGATCGACCTGCGCATCGGCGAACAGTCCGCCGTAAGCCGAGAACGCACCTGCCATGCGCGGCACCAGCACCGTGTCGATATCGAGATCTTCGGCCTGACGGCCGGCGTGGACGGCGCCATTGCCGCCGAAGGCGACGAGCACGAAGTCGCGCGGGTCGCGGCCTTGTTGCACGCTGACGACACGGATGCCGTTGGTCATGTGCGCATTGATCATCCGCAGTATCCCGAGTGCAGCGTCTTCGAGTGACAGACCGAGCGGCTCGGCGATCCGCGTGCGGATTGCCGAGCGCGCCGCTTCGATGTCGAGCGCGATGCTGCCGCCGTAGGTGGCTTCGGGGTTCAGATAGCCGAGCGCGAGGTTGGCGTCGGTAACCGTCGGTTCACTGCCGCCGCGCCCGTAGCAAGCGGGGCCCGGCATGGCGCCGGCGCTCGACGGACCCACGCGCAAAGCACCGCCGCTGTCTATTCGGGCGATGCTGCCTCCGCCGGCGCCTATCGTGTGGAGGGCAAACATCGGCAAGGCTACCGCGTGGCGCTCGACATAGGTGTTCGACGTGGTCTGCGCACGACCGTCGCCGATGAGGCAGACGTCGTAGCTGGTGCCGCCCATGTCGATGGTGATGAGGTTCTTGTGCGCAGTGCGCGCGGCCACGACCTCGGTTGCCGCCAACACACCGCCCGCCGGTCCGGACAGAAGCAACGAGGCCGCCCTGCGGCCGGCGAACTGTCCGTCGATGACGCCGCCGCTGCTCAAGATGACGAGGAACTTGCCGGCGAATCCCGCCTCTGCCAGCTCCCGTTCGAGAAGACCGAGATAGCGGGACGTGCCGGGGCCGATGTACGCGTTGACGGCGGTGGTGCTGAAACGCTCGTACTCTCGCACCTGCGGAAGTACCTCGCTCGAGACCGACAGGTAGGCCTCCGGCCACTCCTCTGCGGCGATCTCACGCGCTCGGCGCTCGTGCGCCGGATTGAGAAAGCTGAACAGAAAACCGATCGCCAGCGATTCGCAGCCGTCGTCGCGCAGTCGGCGAATGCGCGCGCGCACTTCGGCTTCATCGAGCGGCGTCAAGATCGCCCCGTCGGCCGTCACCCGCTCGCCTACGGTGAGACGATGACGTCGCCGCACCAGCGGCCGCGGCGGCGGCAGCGTTGGGTCGTAGATGGTCTCCTTGAGACCGCGGCGGTATTCGAGCTCGTCACGAAAGCCTTCAGTGGTGAGCATTCCCACACGGCTGCCGGTCCCCTCGATCATCATGTTGGTCGCAATCGTCGTGCCATGGACGATGCGCTCGGTGCGGGCCAACAGCTTGGTGAGATCCAGGTCGAGGAGCGCCGCCGCGCGCTCGAGTCCTTCGCGCACGCTGCGGGCTTGAGCGCCGCCGCGGGTCGGGACCTTGAGATAGAGAGGCGCCGGGCCGCCGGAGACGACGACATCGGTGAATGTGCCGCCAACGTCTACGCCGATTCGATAACTATCCATGGTAACCTCATTACACACCGAGCTGGCGCGAGGGTGCCCTCACCCGGTGACGTTCCGCCCAAGAGAACGATCCGTTCAGCCGTCCCCGCTCCTCGCGGCCGGCCGCTCGCTCAGCGCAACGTCGGCGACCGTCCCGGCGACGATCAGGTCGATTCCTCGCTCGAGCTCGGCCCACCCCTCTTCACTGTGCAGGTCGATGCCCGCGTACGAATCGCAGGTTCGTGAACGCACGACCAGGTAGGTAGTGGCCGCCCCGATCAGGGCACCGACCGCCCTCCACTCGACGGTCCCGAACCCACCGCCGCCGATTTTTTCGCCCAGACGCTCGAACAGCTCGGCGGCGCGGCACTCGCGCATCACCGACAGTTCGTCGGTGAGCGTGTTGCGCTCGCTCAGCTCCCACACGAGGATCTCCTGCGTCAAAGGACGGCGTTTGAGCGCCTGCAGATGGCGTTTCAGCGCCAGCGCTACCCAGGCCGCCGCCGTATCGCGCTCGGGCCCCGGCAGATCCTCGCCGATCAACTCATCGACCGTCCACCAGAAGTCGCCGCTGTCGGCGTAGGCTTTCATCAGCTTCGGCAGACCGCCGAAGTAACGATAGATCAGCCGCTTATCTACCCCCGCTTCCCTGGCAACGGCGCGCACGCCGACGCCGCGAAAGCCTTCGCTGGCGAGCAAACGGCCCACAGCATCGACGATCTTACGGCAAGTAGCTTCGCGA
The DNA here is from genome assembly GCA_003354045.1 of bacterium. Lineage (GTDB taxonomy): Bacteria > Desulfobacterota > Binatia > UBA1149 > CAITLU01 > PIVZ01. The sequence goes on along the minus strand of PIVZ01000011.1, from coordinate 8,876 downwards.
TCCCGCATCGTGACCCAACGGAAGTCCCCACCTGGAGACTTGCCTACTCTTATAAATCCCCAGGCGGGGACATGTCAAGCGAATTCGACATACCCACTCCCCTCACACTCGTTTTCCGAAGTTAGCCGACGGGTAGGTAGCGTTCGTTAGCCCCCGGCTGCCGCTGGCCCGCGACGCGGATCTTACGTGTTGCCTCCGCGCTTCACCCTGCCCTATCGCTCGAGCACGTCGTCGAGCCAGTCGAAGGTGCGTTGCATGCAGATGGCCGCCGCGCCGCATTGGCAGTGGGTCTCTGCCGCGTCATCGGCTGTGAATCGTATCAGCACTTTCTCACACGTCAGCGCGTCGTAGACCATCTGTGGTTGGCCGGCCATGAAGAGGTCGGCCTCGGCCTCGACGACGGCCATCGGGCAGCGAATGCGATCGACAATCCCGTCCATGGTGTACCTCTGCAAGGCTTCCAGTAGTTGAGCGGGACTGTCCACGCCGAATTTCCAGCGTGCGTCCTCATAGAACCACTTCACTTTCGGAACCGCCAAGAGCGCTTCGAAATCCGCATTGAACTGTTCCGGGTTCGACTTGGCCAGCGCGCACTGCTCAGGACCCAGAAGGTCTTCGACGGACTTGGCCATACTCCAGACACCGCCATTGGCGATTCCAGCCTTTATCCGATGTTCGAAGGCCAAGGCGCGCGCACCCAGATAGCCACCCATGCTCAGAGCCAGCAGGCCGATACGACCGGGGTCGACGCCGGGCTGCTCCAGAGCGAAGTCCACGACCGGCGTGACCACATTCTCCCAATCCGGCCGGAACAAGAGATCTTGTTCCCTCAGTGCCATGCCCTGACCCGGCCCCTCGAAAATGAGCACGTGGTAACCGCGATCAACCGCAGCAGCGCCGCCCATGAAGTAGAGTTCTTCCGCGGTGCCGTCGAACCCGGTCATGAGGATCAATAACGGAGCAACTCCGTCCGCATGAGGCGTGGTGAGGAAGTACCCCGGCAAGGTGGTTCCCTCGTACGGCACCGCGACTGGTTGCGCCGGATACGGGAACAGCTCGAGCGCCTCCACAAAGCAGTCCCGGCTCTTCCTCGCAGCCTCCAAATGCCGTTCGTCCGACGGGTCGGCATGGATGTAGAACTCGCTCGTCCGGTAATAGTTACCCGCGCGCAGGTAGGCTTCCCGCGCGCTCACCGCATGGCCGGCCGCGCTGCACTCGTCAGCGATACCGTGTAAACGCTGCGCCGTTTCCAGCCATTCGCGATACCAGCTCTCGCCGTCGCCTTCGGTGATCCGTCCCGCCGTCTCCAGACATTCGATTGCGTCGGCTCCGCCGAAGTAGGCGGCGCCAAGCGTCCGCAGAAACTCGAACGCGTAGCTTTCGTCCGAGAATGGCACGCCCTCCATCCACTGCAGCGGTTGCTTCTTGGTCTGTGTCGTCGTCATGCTGCAACTCCTTTCCGTCGCTCCAGACTGAGCTCGATGTATCGGTCCATGTGCCTGCTGATCCGGCCGAGCAGCTCATTGAACAAGGCGACAGATTCGACCGGGACGTCGCGTAGCTCGGAGATTAGGTCAGCGTCGATCTGGTGATGAAACTCGTCGTGACCGGCCAGGGCGGTTTCGCCTTTGGCGGTCAGCGCTAGAAGAATCTCTTTGCCGTTAGCGGGATTGCGCTCTTTCGTAACGTATCCCAGACGCGTCAAGCGACTGACGACCTGGGAGACGGCGCCCTTGGTCACGTAGAACCACTGCGCCAGTTCGTTGACGGTCCGCCCATCCGCTTTGCCGATGGCATCGATCGTGTGGATCTCAAAGGTATGTAGCGCCTCGCCGGTGCCGAAATCCATGGCCTCTCGGTCGAGGGCGCGCATTTTGTTGGACAGCCGTGTCAGCTCGGCCAGACTTTCATGCGCTTGGGCGCGTTTGCTCTTTGCCATGGATCATTAGTATAGTTCCTAAACTAAAATATCAACCCTCATTTCGGCGATCTTCGCCGGTCCTCCCGGAGACTTCGTTCCGAGTGGAGAGAGAGACCAACTCTTGGCAATTGCTGGGCTCGACCTAGCTCACGGCCGTTTGAGACGCTTTCCATTCAAATGCTGGAATTCAAGCCTAGCCCCCGTCGGAGACGGAGCCTGCGAGGATGCGACGGAGGCCGGTCATGAACTCGTCGCCGAAATCGCAGCTCGAGAGGTTCGCCGCTGCGGCTAGCGTGAAGGGAAACGCGGTGGCCGATTCGAGATGATCCAGCGGCAAGACTTGCGCGCCTTCGTCCTGACCCTGCCCGATCTCGCAGATGACGGAGCCGTAGACGTAGGAGAGCAAAGTCCAGAACACGCTCACGGCCTTCTCGCGCTCGAGACCGCCGGCATCGAGCGCCGCAAGAATCGCTTCGATCGGTCGCAGCACGGCGTCGCTGGCGGGCTCGCGAGAGAGCAGCAGCGGAAAGACTTCGGGATGGGCGCGGCCAAGCCGGAGAAAACCCGCCGCCACCTGTTCGACGCGCTGTTGCCACGGCAGTGCGGAATCGGTCTCCCAATCGATTTCGTCAAGGGCCGCCTCGACCATGCCGTCGAGAATCGCATCCTTGTTGGGCACGTGTTTGTAAAGCGACATGGCCTCGACGCCGAGCTCGGCGCCGAGCGCGCGCATTGACAGGGAGCCGAGCCCCGCGCGGTCCACGAGGCCTAGAGCCGCGCGCAAGATGCGCTCGCGCGTGAGCGCCGCCCGCGGGCGACTCGCGGCGCGCGTCCGTGACCGGCCCGAGGGTCTCCTTTTCGTCTTCGGTTCGCTCATTTCGCCTCGCTCACTTCACCCCGCTCGCTCACACTCCGCGAAGACCTTGACAGTTTACAGTGTAAGCCTTAGCATTGCACGTCGGCTTACAGCGTAAGCCAAGGAGGACGAATCATGCGACTCAGAGACATCCATTTTCAGGCCATGGGCGGCCAGAGTGCCTTCGAAGCCGAGGATCTCGAGCGTTTCTTGGCCGCACCGCGTATAGCGGTCCTCGCCTATGCGCGCCGCGACGGAACACCGAATCAGGTTCCGATCTGGTACGTGTACGAGAACGACCGTTTTCTCATGCTCACCTCTTCGACCTCGCCGAAGGCCAAGGCCATCGCGCGCAACCCTCGTGTCTGCCTCATCATCCAGGACGAAACCCCGCCTTACCGAGCGGTGATCATGGACGGCGACATGACGTTCACGAAGGCGGACACGAAGAGTGACTTCCACACCACTATCGCCAGACGCTACTTTGGCCGGATCGGGGGCGCCGAGTACGAGAAGATGGTCGAAGAAGATAACGAAAAGACTGGACTCACGCTCATGACCTTCGAAGCGGATCGAATACGAGGCTTCGACAACGAGCGAATACTTTCCGCTCCGCTGCTCGCGTTCATGAAGATTCGAAATCGGCTGCCGATCCCACAAGATTGGCTCTAGACCAGAGTAGCCGGCACGCTAGACGTCCGCCGGCCGCTCCGAGTCAACAGATTGTCCACATCAGACGTCGGAGGTAGATCCGGACCCCGGCGGCGTAAGAGAGGAGTTCGATCATGGGGAACGATGCAGAAACCACCAAAGTACTCGTGTTGCTGGGCAGCCCGCGCAAGAAGGGCAACAGTGCTGTCCTCGCAAACCAGATTATCGAGGGCGCGCAATCGACCGGGGCCGAAGTCGAAACGGTCTATCTCAACGGCAAGAAAATCCGCGCCTGCCAAGGCTGTTACGTGTGCCAGAAGCCCGATTCCAAAGGCTGCGCGCAACAGGACGACATGCAGGAGATCTATCCCAAGCTGCTCGAGGCCAATGCCTGGGTCATTGCCACGCCGGTCTACTGGTTCAACATGACGGCCCAGACGAAACTGTTCATGGACCGAATGTTCGCCCTCTCCGCCTACACCGATGCTAGAAACGCCTTCGAGAACAAACGCATCGCCATCGCCATGACTTACGGGGATACCGATCCGTTCCGTTCCGGTTGTACCAACGCCCTGCGGTCCTTCCAGGACAGTTTCAGTTACACACGCTCCAAGATAGTCGGGATGGTGTACGGAAGCGCCGACGCCCTCGGCGCTATCAAAGACAACACCGCGCTACTCGATGAGGCCAGGAAACTCGGCCGCAAAGTCGCCCGGACGGCTGCGTCCTGACGAGCCGGGCGAATGGAGGCAGGACGCGCCGGCGCGTCAGGCATTCGCCGGCTGCTCCAAGCCAGTAGCCTATGCGCCTGTAGGACCGAGAGGCAATTCCGTCCGCTTCAGTACGGTGCGCAGAGTGAAGGAGGAGTGGACGCGGGCAACCCCGGCCAGACACGTAAGCGCGTTGTGGATGCGCTCGAAATCCTCAGCGTCGCGAACGATGACGCGTAGGATGTAATCCACGTCGCCGGTCATCAGGTAGCACTCCATCACCTCGGGAACCTCTCGAATCTGTTCCTCGAAGCGAGCGAGCTTCTCCTTCTGCTGCCCTTCCAGAGACACCTGCACGAATACGTTGCCGGGCCTGCCGATCGCCGCGGGGTCCATCAACATGACGTAGCGGTCGATGACGCCCGCCTGGTCCAACTGGCGAACCCGCCGCAGGCAGGCCGACTCCGAAAGGCCGACCTTGTCTGCCAGCTCCACGTTGGACAGGCGCCCGTTGCGCTGGAGCTCGCTCAAGATCGCCCGATCTACTCGATCAAGGGATTCTACTGGCGTATTCTTCATCCGATACCTCGATTGCCCGCATGATCTGCGACATTACCGCCATTTTAGCGCAAGTTCGCAAGCACATTCGAGTGAATAGGCGCTATTTTGGTTCTCTGAGCACCCGGGGCCCCGGAGGGGGCATCCTGAGGGAGGAAGACATGCGCGTAGGAGTTCCCAAAGAGATCAAGAACCGAGAGTACCGGGCCGGGCTGACGCCGGCCTCCGTGCAGGAGCTAGTCACCCGCGGGCACGAGGTCATCGTGCAACGCAGCACTGGGTTCGCCATCGGCTTCACCGATGAGTCGTACGAAGCGGCGGGCGCAGGACTGAGCGACACGCCCGAAGAGATCTTCGCGGTGGCCGACATGATCGTGAAGGTGAAGGAGCCGCAGCCGCAAGAATGCGCGTTGCTGAGGGAAGGCCAGCTTCTCTTCACCTACCTTCACCTTGCACCGGATCCCGAACAGACTCGAGGCCTGATGCGGGCAGGGTGCGTGGCGGTAGCTTACGAAACAGTAACGGATGACGTTGGCGGCCTGCCCTTGCTTGCGCCGATGTCGGAGGTAGCCGGGCGCATGTCGATCCAGGCGGGTGCGCACGCTCTGGAAATGGCCCAAGGCGGACGCGGGATGCTTCTCGGGGGCGTGCCGGGCGTAGCAGCCGCGAAGGTCACGGTGATCGGTGGCGGTGTGGTGGGAACCAACGCGGCGCGGATGGCTCTTGGCCTCGGTGCAGACACGACCGTCCTCGATACTTCGCTGCACCGCCTTCAGGAGCTGGACGATCTTTTTGCGGGACGCGTACGCACGATCTACTCCACCGCGGAGTCGCTCGAGCAGCACGTGCTGTGTTCTGACCTAGTCGTCGGCGCTGTGCTCGTTCCCGGAGCGACGGCGCCAAAGTTGGTTTCAGAGGCGATGGTGAAAACGATGCCTCGCGGTTCGGTGCTGGTGGACGTCGCGATCGATCAAGGTGGCTGCTTCGCGACATCGCGGCCCACGACTCATGAGGCACCCACCTACACCGAGCACGGTGTCGTCCACTACTGCGTCGCCAACATGCCGGGGGCGGTGGCCCGTACCTCCACGTTGGCGCTCAACAATGCCACGCTGCCCTACGTCGTGGCCCTCGCCGACAACGGCACGACACCCTTGCGGGAAGACGCCAACTTCCGCAACGGGCTCAACGTCTACCAGGGCCGGATCACCCAATCCGCGGTCGCCCAAGCCCAGAACCTGGACTATGTCCCCGCTGAGCACGCCCTGGCTGCGTGATGATTCCGGGATCGGCGTGACGCCCGAGGCACTGGATCGAGGCCCTCGAGGGAGACCGAGCCGGACAGTACAGCATCCGGGTGAACGATCAGTTCCGGATCTGCTTTCGGTGGGCTGCAGCCGGCGCCAATGACGTAGAGATCGTCGACTACCACTGAGCGAGAGAACTATGGCAAGACTCGACCCCGTAACACCTGGAGAGCTCCTCCTCGAAGAGTTCCTCAATCCGATGGGTATCTCGCAGTACCGTCTCGCCAAGGATATCGGAGTGCCCGCCCAGCGCATCGGTGAGATCGTCTCTGGCAAGCGAGTGATCACGGCCGGCACCGACGGCACCACGAGCCGGTGCGCGGCCGAGTAGCTCCGGAGCTTGTCGGTTGCAATCTTCACCGCATTGACGAATCGTCTCATAGGAGACAACGATTCCACGCTGCGCAAGGAGATCCTCAACGTCGCGAAAGCTGAGCGAGAACCGATGGTACAGCCATACGGTCCGGCTGATGATCTCCGGTGGGAATCGATAGCCGTGGTATCTCGATGCGCGGTCATTCATCGGGGCATTTTGCCGATGAGGCGCTCGACTTGACAGAGCTCTCTTGACGACTGGTCGATTCGCATGACAGAATCCAGAGCGTGATTAGCGCGCTATCGCGCTTGGGATTGCCCGCTCTGTCTTCCGGCCAGAAACGGCAGCAACGGGGAAGTCTGATGAAAGCTCTCACATCATTGCTCGGAATCATCTTGTTGTTCTTGGCGGCAAGCTCTGCCACCGCGGAGTCCACATGCGACGCGGTCAAGCTGAAAGCATACGGCAAGAACGTCGCCTGTCTGGCAAAGATCGACGCAAAGTCGGCGAAGACCGGCCTGTCGATCGACTCGTCAAAGGTGCTGAAGTGCGCTGAAAAGTTCTTGGCCAAGTGTGCCAAGGCCGAAGAGAAAGGAGATTGCAGCGCCGCCCGGGCGAGCTGCGTGAAACTCGCAGCAAACGTGATCACGTCTCTAGAGCTAACGGTGGCTGCGCAGACCTTAGGGTTCGGCTGTGGAGCCTACGGCGAACCGCATTTCACCACTTTCGACGGAGTCCCCTTCGACTTCCAGGGCAAGGGTGTCTTCGAGATGATCCGTATCGATGGCGGTGAGTCGGGCGATGCTGTTCTGCAACTCATGCTGCTTCCCAGCAAGGCCGGCAGCAACTCCGTGACTTATGTTTACGGAATGGCGTTTCGCGCGGGCTCCCTCCCTGTCATCGAGTTCCAAGCATCGCCGCTCGGAGCACCCTTGGTTTTCTTGGACGGGGCGGCTCTGAGCGACCCGTTCACGCAGCAGGCCAACTGGCGGCTGATTCAGACTGACGACTACGCAGAAATCGTGACGCCCAAGGGGGTCCGTATTCACATCACGTCTTCCTCCTCTGGCGGCGGCATGCTGAACTTCATCGTTCTGGCTGCTAATACGCTGCAGGGATCGATCAGCGGCTTGATGGGCAACTTCAACGGCGACTCGAACGACGACTTCACCGCGAGGTCGGGGGCCATCATTCCCCCCGACTCCAGCGAACGAGATATCTACAATCTTTTCGGCGAGACGTGGCGCGTGCCTGATGGGCAGAGCTTGTTCAGCGCCATCATCTTCCAGGACGATCCGACCTACACACCGCTGTTTTGGGACGAGACCGATCCCGGTGATTTCGATCCACTGATTGTCGAGCAGTGCGTCGCCCAGTGCGGGTGCATTGCTTCCCCCGCAGTGAATGAGAGCTGTCGGAAGGACTGCATATTCTTGGAGGCTTTCGACGCCGACACTTACGGAGACGGCGGCTTTGTCGACAAGCTCGCTGCAACGGAACAAGCAACGGTGGCTTGTCGAAGGGGTTTCTACGGTCCGGACTGCGCACCCTGCGGTTGTGGGAACGTTCCGTGTGCGGACGGACTGCTCGGCTCGGGCGTCTGCCTCGGCACCGGCGGAGGGTAAGCACGCTCCGTCGATGACGAACAGCTTCGCGCTGTTCTATCCTGACCTTCCTCCGAAATACTGGACGCGCTGGTTAGACCGCAAGTGCGGCAGTTATCTGGGCAGTGGCGCCGGCTCCTCTTGGCCCGCGTCACATTGATGCTGACGCTGCGAGCATGCTTCGCTTCGCCCGCGAGGACATCGCATAATCTACGGATGAACTGGCGAGTATCCCATCGCTACCTCCTTCAACCGGCGAGTGACTTTCTGGCCAACAACCGTTGGAAGGCTGACCGGCGCATTCTCATGGTCCGCGACGCCGGCGATCGGCCCGATTTCTACAGCGGGTTGCTGAAGTATCTGGCCCGGGACTTTCCCGAGGTGCGCGCATACTTTGAGTTGAAACTCTTGCGGAGCCGCATCAGGGACTGGTCTCACTACGTTCTTTGTGTACCCCTCGTTCAGGACCCGGTGAAAGAACGCTCGCTTCCCCTTTACGAAAAGGCGAAGGCTCTGGAGGCGAGCTGTAGAATGCACAATATTCCGGTAATCAACCCCGTTGACTCCCTATCCCACTCGATCAAGTCGGTCGCCGCCGAACTGATTTCCGCCACTGGTGTTCGTACGGCGAAGATACGGCGCCTCACCAATGCCGATGAGGTTCAGGAAGCGGCCACTGACCTCGGCTACCCGTTTTTCATCCGGGAGAATGAGCAACACGGGGGCCCCATGCTTCTGATAAGGACCCCCGAAGAAATGAGCGCGGTGAAGCTCGAGCAGTTCGTCCAACATTTGGAACTTCACATTCGCCGCTTTCCAAAGCAGTGGTTCAACTTCTACGATTTCTGGAGCGACGTCCCCTAGAATCCCAGCTCCCGGTCTACCAGGACAACCGACATATCCGTCAGAGACGGCCGCCGGTGCAGGATGACGGTGGCGTTGCAGATGCGGGT
>PIVZ01000945.1 GCA_003354045.1 bacterium | reverse complement strand
CGGCGCCGAGGCCGTAACGGCAACGGGCTCGCTACTCTCGCTCTTGTAGCCGCGGCTCACCACCACCGGCTGCAGGGCGCGTTCGCGAAGTCCATCGACGAGCCAGATGACCAGCGGCGTCTTGCCAGTGCCACCAACGGCAATGTTACCGACACTTACGACCGGCACATCGGCACGGGCGCGCGGGAGAATGCCGGTGTTGTAGAGGCGACGGCGCAGGGTTACCACGCCGAGGTAGAGCCAGGAGAGCGGGCGCAGCAGCAGGCGCAGCAGTCCGGCCATAACATCCTCGCCATGCCACAGGCGTTCACTCAGCTCGGTAGCGTTCACTGTGGCAACAGCTCCGCAAGCGCATCGAGGGTACGTTCGACCGCGCCGCGACTCGCCGCCACGACGTCGCGGCCCGCCTGGCCGCGCGCACCGGCTGCCCGGGGGTCTTCGATCGAGCGGCGCCACTCTTGCGCCAGGCTTGCCGCATCGGTCACCTCTACGAGCGCTCCGCAGCTCCTCAGGGCTTCGGCCTGATCACTCACGTTGCCGAGATGAGGACCGCAGGCCATGGGTAGCCCGAAGACGGCCGGCTCCAGCAGGTTGTGACCGCCCACCTCGACCAGGCTGCCGCCCATGAAAACGGCGAGCGCGCTTTTGAAGAAGCCGCGAAGCTCGCCCACCGTGTCCACCACCAGGGCCTCCCAGCCATCCACCGCCCTGCCCTCGCTCCAGCGCGCCGAGCGCAACCCCGCATTGTCGAGCAGAGATGACACGGCGGCGGCGCGTTCCGGGTGGCGCGGAGCAACCACCAATCGGAGCCCCTCGTGCTCGGCGCGCACCGCGCGGTAAGCCTCGACGACGACCTCGTCCTCCCCTTCGTGCGTGGAGGCAGCCAGCAACACCGCTGTGCCCTCACCGAGCCCGGCCAGCGCAGCGTCGGTGGCGGCCACCTCACGCTCGTCGATGGCGTCGAACTTCATGTCGCCGGTGAGCACCACGGCATCTTCACTGGCGCCGAGCCGCCGCCAGCGCACTGCGGAATCTCCGTCGCGAGCACAGACTCGCGACAGCGAAGCCAGCGCCGGGGCCATCAGAGGCGCAACCCACAGGTAGCGAGAAAACGCCCGCGGCGAGATACGTGCATTGACGACGGCTGCGTGGGCCCCCGTGCGGTGCACCGCCAGCAATGTGGCCGGCCATATCTCGGTCTCCACGGTGATGAAGAGACGCGGTCGCACAAGCGTGACCAAATGCCTTACGATCGGCGCGTAATCCACCGGAAAATAATGGATTTCATCCACATCCGCCTTATCGGCCACGGCCCTTCCCGTG
>PIVZ01000944.1 GCA_003354045.1 bacterium | reverse complement strand
GCGCGCCGACCAGCAGATCCGGCCCGCGGATCTCGAGAGTCGTCTGGCTCCGGGGGTCCATTTCGCCGGAGAGATCCCTCGCTCGCCTGGACTGGACGCGGTGATCAGTGATTCTGCCGAGACCTGCACCAGCCTGCTCGTCAACGGGAGGCTAAGGGGCCGCTTCGCCGGTTGGGCTGCCGCGGGTGCCTTCGGAGACAACCTGGCCGGGGCGGCGGCCGCGGCTGCCAAGAGCCTGGACCTCGATGCGGGCCAGTTGCAGAGCCTGGCCGATCTCGGAACATACATGAACTACAACGCTTACGGCGCGAGCGTCGAGGATCTACATTTCTCGCCTGCGGATCTCTTCCGCCGTGCCACGGCCCACGCCGACCCCCTGGCCTTCATTGCCGGAGACTCCGAAACCTTCGAGAAGCTCGAAAGCGGCTACAAGGATGACATGGCCGCTGCGGCCGCGCTCGAGCCGGAGCGCGCCTGCGACTCCTCCGCCGTATTCATCCTCCCGGACGAAAGCTGGGCGCGTCGCGTAAGCGGTGTTTACAGTAACGATCTGGCCAACTCCTTTCCGCAGCGTGGCCATGCGGTGCTGACTGAGCGGGCCGACGGGACTTATCTCGTGAGCGTTCGCGCGCCGCTCAACAACAAGACGGGCGCAGATGAAATATGCAGGCGCTTCCCCACCGGCGGGGGTCGCAAGGGCGCGGCCGGCATCAACCACCTCCCGGGGGAAATGCTCGGCGATTTCATCGAGCAATTCCGCGCTTTCTACAGCGGCTGATCGGCGGCGACGCTATCCGATATCGCAGGCGCTGCGGCCTGACTAGTCCGCGCTACTGCTCGAAGCAGTAGGTGTGTTTGAGACCGTCGCAGTCGTCAAAAATCGCACTGGTCCACCGCCACTCCAGGGAACCGCTGGCGCCCATGCGGCCCGAGCCTACGCTGCCGCCTTCGGTCCACTCGTTACAGTGCCGGTCCGCCTCGTACAACGTACCGTCCTCCCGAGACCCCGTCCAAACCTCCGCGTCAAGGAGGGCTCCCGACTCGTCCCTGTTGATCGAGTGAGCAAGCGTGCCGTCGAGCAGATCGGCAAGTGAGGTCGCGACGACGGTACCGGTTACCAGCCGATACTCGGCATCGCTCACCCGTTGCAATGCGTCGACGGTGTCGTCGGAGAGCCACGCCTTCCACGTTCCTCCAAGCCCCTGGGTGTCGGCAAGCCCCTGGCAGGTCGCGTCAGCCCCCACCAAGCCACCGAGATTGCCGGTGGACTCTGTGGACGTCACGAACACGCACAGGCCGGGCGCGCAGGAACTCGGCGACGTC
>PIVZ01000363.1 GCA_003354045.1 bacterium | reverse complement strand
GCGCATGAACAACGGACCGCCCTGGTCGAGAGCTCTGCGTTGCTTCCACAGGTCGATGGCGACCACGGGGAGCAGCAGGCTCCCGGGAAAGAAGCCGGCCATCAGCAGCGGTACGTAATAGTAGTAGGGACGAACGTGGCCGGCGTGCATCGCGTCGGGGTCGAGGACGCGAAAGACGTTCTCCTTGAGGATCAGTTTGTCGAAGAAAGCCTGCCCGCCCTCGAGATAGGCAAGGACGTACCAAAGTACCGGCAGCGCCAAGAATGCGAGCGCCCAGCCGAGGTTAGGGTGTGCGAGGTAGGCGAGATCGCGTCTGGCGACGACGTAGGCGATCACCACAGCGACAGGTAGCACCAGGCCGACGGGCCCCTTGGTCAGGACCGCCGCGGCGCAGGCCAGATAGAACAACGCCGGCACCTTGCTGCCGCCGCGTCCGTAGGAAATCCAGAACGCGGCCAGCGCCAGCGTGACCGTGGAGGCCAGCACCATATCCACGCGCGCCGTCGTCGAGGCGGCCATCCACTGCTGGCTGCTCGCCAGCACGATCACCGCGGCAAGTGCGGCCGTGGGTCCCCTGGCACTCCACGCGCACAGCGCGGTCAGTACGATGGCGAGCAGGCTTGCCGCAAGGGAGGGGATTCGCGTGGTCGTCTCGTCAACGCGCCCGAGGAGACCGCTGGCGAGCGCTCCGGCCCAGTGGAAGAGCGGCGGCTTGGAGGGGATCTCGTCGCCATTGCGGCGCGGCAGGACGATCTCGCCGCGCTCGACGATGGACTGTACGACGAGGGCCTCACGCGGCGCCCCTTTGGTGAAGAACGGGACATCGGCGATGGCGGTCCAGTAGAGCAGGCAGATGGCCGGCAGGACGACCGGGAAGGCGAGCCACACCAGTGCCCGTCGTAGCCAGTGCGGGCGCGCTTCGCCCTGCGCTGGCCCGCTCGGGGCCTGATGCGGCCCGGGGCTGACAGATGTCGTCGGTGTTTCCCCGTCCACGTGGGTTGAGTGTAGCCCTCGTGGGTCACCACGCAATCCGCCGTGAGGCGGAAACGGCCGGTATCAACTCACCGCGTGCCTTGGGAGGAGCGAGAGGGCTCGCCCACGCCGTCTCGGTCGAGTTCCGCGGGAACGTCCGGCTCGGGCTCGTCCGAGTCTCCGGGCCCGGCGGCCTCATCGGTCGCGACCGCCGCTTTCACTGCCACGTCTTCGTGCCAGTTCAGCGTCTTGTAGTCGAAATCCCTTCTGAGCGCTGAGCCCATCTTGACTATCTCGAAGTAGGGCGAGAGGTCGAAGTCGCGCGGCGTTACCAGCATCGGGTCGCAAGGGGCGAACACGCCGGTATCGAAGACGGTCGTGCGCACTCCACGCCTTCTCAGCCAGCGGCCGAGCCGGCGCGCCGTGCCCGCCGACAAGGTCGTTTCCGCAACCATGGTGGGCAGGATCGGGTAGCGCACCTTCTGGAAGGCCATCGCGATCTGGGTCGAGCAGACGTACTCCTTGGACATGTCGCCGGCATGCTCGAGCACACGCCGGCGAAACCTCGCGGGGATCAGGCTGACCGGGAAGAAGTAGCGCATGAGCTGGATTACGTGGCGGACGTTGTAGCCGGTGCCGAGCTGTTCGATGACGGTATCGACCACGACGCCGACGTCGCGCGTTCTCAGCTTTATCGGCCGGCAGATGCGCAGGTTGTATCCCTGGTACTTCGACAGTGGCACGGCGCACACGCCGTCCTCGATGTTGGCCTCGACCAGCATCGCGCGGGCCATGTCTCCGTGAAGCGAGCGCAGCTCCTCGGCCGATTCCGGCGAACGCCTGAGCAAACGGTCGCCGACATAGAGCGCCACGTGCGACCAGGAGCTCTGCGTGAGGTACTTGATTACCTCGCTCACGCGCTGCGAGCCTTCGATGAGGAGCACGTCTCCCGGGCGCAGGATTCTCCTCAAGGCCTCCATGTCATGAGGAAAGCGCTGCTGGTAATCCTTCGACTCCTTGACCAGCAGGCGGACGATCAGATCGACCAGGAAGCCACGCCCTCGGCTGTCAGGTTTCTTCTCGGCCATGAGCTGCTCATCTTAGCCCTGCCCGACGCCGAACGGGAAGCGCGTTTTCGGTCTCACCAGGAGGCACCCCTGCGAGTCTCGGGTGAGCCTCCCGGGGCCGAGCCCGGGGCGCGACTTGCTGGCGACCCGGGGCGGGTCTATCGCGTCTACATCATCCCCTTGTGGATGAGATACTCGGCCACCAGTATCGAGCCGGTCGCGGCACCCATCTTGGTGTTGTGGGAGACCAGCAGATATTTCACCCCGTTGCGGTACAGCGGCTCCTTGCGGACGCGTCCCACAGCGGTGGTCATGCCGTCGCCGAGGTCGCGGTCCAGCCTCGGCTGAGGCCGGAAAGGATCCTCGTGCACTTCGATGAGCCGCTCCGGGAAGGACGGAAGCCCGAGCTTGGCAAGCCTCTTGCCGGCGTTGCGCAACGTGGAAGTCACCTGTGCGGGCGTCGCCTTCTTGCCCAGTTCGACGGAAACAGCCTCGGTGTGGCCCTCGAGCACGGGCACCCGCGTACACGTACACGAGATGTCGATCTGCGCCTCGCTCACACCGCGTGAACTCGCCTTGCCGAGCAGCTTGCGCGCCTCGATGCAGACCTTCTCCTCTTCCTTCGGAATGTAGGGGATGATGTTGTCGATGGCATCGAGGGCCAGGACCCCCGGCGAGCGGCCGGCGCCCGATATCCCCTGCATCGAAACCATAGACACCCTCTTGACGCCGAAGCGGTCGTGGAGGGGTTTGAGCGTGATGGCGAGCCCGGTCACGGTGCAGTTGGGCTGCGGCAATATGAAGCCCTCCCAGCCGCGCAGCTTCTGCTGGCGCTTGACCAGGGAGGCGTGCTCCATGCTCACCCCCGGCAATAGCAGCGGCACGTCGTCCTCGTAGCGGAAGGCCGAGGCGGTGCTGAGCACCGGGGTGGTGCGTGCATAGAGTGGCTCCAGCTCGCGCGCGGCGTCCGACTCCACGGCCGAGAAGACCAGATCGAGGTCCTTGGTGACGAGCTCGGCGCCATTTTCGACCATGATATCCAGGGACTCGGCGGGCGGCTCGCCCGCTGCCCACCAGCGCAGCTGTCCGGATGATGCATCGCGTAGTGCCTCACCGTAGGGCTTGCCGGCAGAGCGGCTGGAGGCCGCGAGTCGCTTCACTCGCAGCCAGGGGTGCCCGGCGAGCGCTGCAACGAACTGCTGGCCCGCGATTCCGGTTGCGCCAACGATGCCAACTCTCTTCTTTCTCATCGACTTCGACCTCTTCTTGCCCGGGGCGCCATTGTCGTGGGAGCTCCCGGCGAGACGGGCGGGAAATCCTTATATCGGGCACTTTTCTGCTTTGCGAGGCTTGCCCCTTTACGACCCCCTCTATAGTTTCCTTTCCTATGGCCCGAACGTCGCCGTCCAGGAAATCGCAACGAGGAGCCGCTCTGTACAACTTCGTGCCGTTTCTCGCCAGGCGGTACCTAGGGTGGCGGGTAGGCTCACGCGGCGTGCTTCTGGCCCGTTCGAGCAGCGTCGGCGTGATCACTATCGTCCACCGCGTTCGCGACGCGGCCTCCAACGACGTGGTAGACCATCGCATAGCTCAGCTACGCCCGGACGACGATCTCTACCAGCTCTTCTGGAAGAAGGGCAACGGGCGCTGGACCGCCTATTACGACGATCGCGGAGAGCGTGTCGTAGGCTCATTGGCCGAGTGCCTCGAAGAGATCTCACGCGACCCTTTCGGCTGTTACTGGTCCTGACGAGCCGCTGTGCGAAAGCGCTTCTTCGCACGACATCGACGGGACTACGGGAGGCAAGCCGCGCGAGTTTCCTGGCTCATGATTCATCTGGCCCGTCCATTCTTCGATCGTAGACACGCGGCGCCTTTGCTCACGATGCTCGTGCTTGTGGCTACGCTGCCGTGGCTTGCCGGTTGTCAGGAGCCGATGCCCATCCCGCGCATAGAGCCGCATCTGCACTCGTGGCGGCAGCCCTACCAAGGTGTGGACGGATTGAAGGTGCACGTGTTCAATACCGGCACCATGGCGATACCGCGCGCCGCGGTCTTCGCCGGCGGCAGCTGGGGCGACATGGAAGAGCTCGATATCCTCGCGTTCGTCATCGAGCATCCCGTTGCCG
This sequence comes from bacterium, assembly GCA_003354045.1. Lineage (GTDB taxonomy): Bacteria > Desulfobacterota > Binatia > UBA1149 > CAITLU01 > PIVZ01. The sequence goes on along the minus strand of PIVZ01000363.1, from coordinate 1,193 downwards.
GGCTGGTCGTTTTCGACACCGGGTTCAATCCTCTGGCGCACTACAATCCCCACGGATACCTGGGGCGGCTGATCGCCGATCTCCAGCTGGTAGATATGGAGGAAGGGCAGGATCTGCCCGGCCTCATGCGCGCCGAGGGTCTCGAACCGGACGATGTGACCATGGTGGTCGTCTCCCATCTCCACTTCGACCACACCGGCACCATCGAGGCCTTCACGAACGCCACGGTGGTGGTCTCCAAGCGCGAGCTGCAGGAGGCCGGGCGCGGGTTGCTCGAGGGATTCGCCTTCATCGGTGAGGACTACGACGGCGTAGTGGACTGGCGTGAGATCGATTACGAGAGCGGTGAGCCGTACGCGACCTTCATCGCGCACGAGGACCTCCTCGGCGACGGCAGTCTCGTTGCCGTAAGCCTGGAGGGTCACACGGCGGGCTCTCAAGGCCTCATCGTGCGCACGGCGGATGCGCCGATACTTCTGGCCGGAGATGCAGCCTCTGTGGAGGAGAGCTGGCGCTATGCCGCCCGTCCGCTGGTGGCTTACGACATGCGGCTGTGGTGGGAGCAGATCTGGCGCATAAAGAAGTTTTCTCGGCTCGAGCCGCGGTTAGTCGTGCTGCCCGGGCATGACAGTGCGGCGCTCGAGCGCTTCGAGCTGGCGGCCCTCGTAAACCATGAGCCACCGCGCCCGCAAGATGTGAACGAGCCACGAGAAGAAGGGGGGCAGACGAGGTAATGGCCGCTTTGGACGGTATACGGATCGTCGATCTCACGCAGTGGGAGGCGGGAACCTCCTGCACGCAACTACTGGCGTGGATGGGTGCCGACGTTATCAAAGTCGAGCCCCCACATGGCGACCCCGGCCGTGGCATGATCGCCGACGACCCCGACAAGGACGCCTATTACTTCCTGATGTTCAACTCGAACAAGAAGTCGGTGACACTCGACCTCAAGCACGAGCGCGGCAAAGAGATATTCCGGCGCCTGGTGGAAGGCGCCGACGTCGTGACCGAAAACTTCGCCTCCGGCGTTTTCGAGGAGCTCGGCTTCGGCTACAAGGCGCTCGAGGCGATCAAGTCCGACGTCATTCATGCCTCGATCAAGGGCTTCGGGTCGTGGGGACCGTACGCCGGCTTCAAGAGCTTCGACATGATCAGCCAGGCCACCGGCGGAATACTCGCGGTGACCGGCACGC
>PIVZ01000362.1 GCA_003354045.1 bacterium | reverse complement strand
CTGATCGATACCTACAGCCATCGCCGTAATGCCCTACGCCTCTTCACTGGAGCCTTCAAGCCCCCTGGGCTTCGGCCGCGGCGTGCGCGCTCTCGGTTCGTGCAATCCGGCCCGCATGGACGGTGTCAGGTAGGTGTGATAGCTACGCTTCGTCGTGAGCATCCCCTACCTCTTGCTGTGCGTGCTCCTCGGTTCGGTGCTCGGTTGGGTTCCGTCGTTCTTCCACGGCCCCATTCCCGAGAAGTTCGACATTCTTTATATCAACGGTTCTGTGGCCGTGTGGGGCTGGTACACAGCCCGCATGCTGATCGGCCTATTGGTCGGCATTACATCCTGGCCGCACAACTGGTACCTGCGTGGGCCTCTGTGTGGACTGCTCGCGATGTTCCCACTGACCTTGGTCAGCCTGGCCATGCCCGGATGCGGCGAGCCTTGAATGTTCTGGAATCTCCTCACCGGTTCGGTGACGGGTTTGGTAATTGCCGGTATCGCGTTCGCAGTCACGGGTCAGGAACACCGCTGAATCGAGATTTGCCGAGCAGTCGCGACCAAACCGGGGGGAAAGACAGGAAGTGAGCATGGTAACGCACAAAGGCGGATGTCATTGCGGCACGGTCAGATTCGAGGCGGTCGCCGAGGCCGATCTCGTCGTCGATGAATGCAACTGCTCGATCTGCTGCAAGACGGGCTACCGCCATCTCGTCGTACCCAAATCGAGATTCAAGCTTCTTCAGGGGGCCGAGGCGCTCACCACCTATACGTTCAACACCGGAGTGGCACAGCACTACTTCTGCTCGGTGTGCGGAATAAAGTCCTTCTACGTTCCACGATCCCATCCGGACGGCTACAGCGTCAACGTCAGGTGCCTCGAGCCAGGAACGATCGAGAAGCTCGAGGTCGGCCAGTTCGACGGCATACACTGGGAAGAAAACGTCGGCGAGCTCGACCCGCTTGCGGAGTAGCCACGATGCACGGACTTCTCGCTACCAGCGATCCTGCATCCCATCGTGTTCGACCTTGAAGCCCTGCGAATTGAAGCGGCTACACGCAACCGTGCACCCGTGCTAGGCTCGCCGCCGGTCGGCGACAAGTCGACACGTTAGCCGGAGGAATATCAGGTGGCCATCTGCTACTTCGAAGACTTCACCATCGGAAGCAAGCGCAGTTCCGGTGCTTACGAGGTGACCAAGGAAGAGATCGTCGAGTTTGCCACCAAGTGGGATCCGCAGCCTTTTCACATCGACGAAGACCATGCACGTGCCTCCGTGTTTGGCGGTCTGACGGCCTCGGCCTGCCACACATTCTCGATTTGCTCCGTCCTCACCGCCCGGCATCCCGACGAGATCGCCACGGTTGCCGCGCTCGGCATGGACAACATGAAGTTCCCCAATCCTGTACGGCCCAACGACAGGCTATCCTTCGTGAGCGAGTGTATAAACGCACGGGAGTCGGCCAGCAGGCCGAGCCTGGGAATCGTGACCAGCGAATCGACCATGATGAACCAAGACGGTCTTCCCGTGATGACCATGAAGACTACCTTCATGGTCAGAAAGCGGCCGAGCTCGGAGAACGGGGCGGTAGAGACTCCGATCGCCGACGCCGAATAGGGGCGCCGGCGGCGTGGAACCACCACCGCGTCCGGAAAGGAGGCAATTCAGTGAACGACGCACTACGACTGGGAATCGGTGGGTACATGCTCCCGATACCGGCCTTTCTGTGGACGAGACTGGTGGCCAAGCAAGCCCAAGGCGTAGCCAAGAGCCTGACCTTCATGTCCGCAGACCATCATCGTGTCCGCAACTTCGTCGTAACCGAGATTGCCCGAACGGCCGCCAAGCTATCGCCTGAGCGGATTTCGCAAGAGCTCGACCTGCCCGCCGAAGAGGTCAAGCAGATTCTCGACAAGCTCGAGCGGCGCATGACGTTCCTGTTCAGGAACCCACAAGGGGAGGTCACCTGGGCCTACCCGGTAACCTCAGAGGCCACGCCGCATACGGTGGAACTGAGCACAGGGGAAAAAGTGCACTCGGCTTGAGGGATCGACGCGCTTGCGACGCCCTTCGTGCAAGGGCGCCTGACAAAGAACCCCGTGTCGGCAACCATACAGACCGAGTGCGCTCACTGTAACCGACCGATCACCGTCACGGTGAATGAGAAGCTGCGATGTCGAGCCGCCTCGAAAGGAGCCGAGCCTGTCATCTTCACGCCGCTGGTGGACTTCGCCAGACTGAAGGATCCGAGCATTATAGATGCTTTTTGACGACATAGCGTTTTCTTCTGGTCAGAAGAACATGCAAGAGAGCACCGGGCCGGCGGATACCACGTACGCGGGATGTACTTCACGCTGAAACAGGGGTCCTACCTCACGCCGATCATGCAGGGGGCGTTGTTCCCCGTATAACCCGCCCGCCACGGCCTCTCGGTCGCTGGCCAATGCACCCACGACCCGTGGCTCTTTACCGGGGTCTTGGGTAGAGTGCGCCACCCGCGACGAGTCACGGACGACGAGCACGACACCAGGAAGGACACGTCGATGAAACCTACACAACGCCCCAACCGACCCCATTTTTCCTCAGGTCCCTGCGCGAAGCGCCCCGGCTGGTCGGCCGACGTGCTCTCTGATGCGGCACTCGGCCGCTCTCACCGCGCCAAGATAGGCAAACAGAAGCTCGGCGACGTCATCGACCGTTCGCGCCGACTGCTGGGCATTCCCGACGAGTACAAGCTCGGCATAGTCCCGGCCTCCGACACCGGCGCAGTGGAGATGGTGCTGTGGTCGGTGCTCGGCGCCAGAGGCGTGGACGTCCTGGCCTGGGAGAGCTTCAGCTCAGGCTGGGTGACCGACGTCAACAAGCAACTGAAGATCGAGGGCGCGCGTACACTTAAAGCCGAGTACGGAGACCTTCCCGACCTCTCCGAGGTGAACTTCGACAACGACGTGGTGTTCGTGTGGAATGGCACGACCTCGGGCGTGCGCGTGCCGGACGGAGACTGGATTGCCGCCGACCGCCAAGGGCTCACCATCTGCGATGCCACGTCCGCGGTCTTTGCCATGGAGTTGCCATGGGACAAGCTCGATGCGGTCACCTGGTCTTGGCAGAAGGTGCTCGGCGGCGAGGCCGCACACGGCATGCTGGCCCTTTCACCGCGCGCCGTCGAGAGACTCGAAAGCTATTCGCCTCCCCGGCCTCTGCCGAAGATTTTCCGCATGACCAAGGGCGGCAAGCTGATCGAGGGCATATTCCGCGGCGAGACCATCAACACGCCCTCGCTTCTATGCACCGAGGACGTGCTCGATTCGCTCGCCTGGGTCGAAGGAGTCGGCGGCCAGAAAGGAGCCCAGCAGCGCTCCGAGGCCAATCTGGCGAGCGTCGCAAGATGGGTGGAGAAGACGGACTGGGTAGACTTCCTGGCAAGCCGGCCGGAGACCCGGTCGTGCACCTCCATATGCCTGCAGATAGTCGATCCATGGTTCCAGGGATTAGACGAGGAGAAGCGCGGCCCTGCCGCCAAGAACATCGTCACCCTGCTCGACAAGGAAGGCGTTGCCAACGACATAGGTGCCTACAGGGACGCCCCTCCGGGGTTGCGGATCTGGGGCGGCGCAACGGTGGACAACGAGGACATCGAGGCGCTGCTACCGTGGCTCGACTGGGCCTTCGCGGAGACCAAGGCCGCGGGCTGAGCTGACTGGTTCAGCTACCGGGCTAGCCTCGCCAGGATTTTCGCGAGCGCTTCAGGAAAGATGCCGCTCGGAGATCCCCCCTACTCCGCTCGGCCAGCACAGCGCGCCTGCGCGGATGCCGGCGGGCAGGTGCCGTTTATGGCGCCGTCGTCGAAGCCGTCGCAGTCGTAGGCAAGGTCGTCCATCGCGTTCATCAGCAGGCAGGCCCGGCATTCGACAAGCCTGTCCACCCTGGAGGCGAAATCGGCCGTGCGGATGCAAGAGGCCGGAAAGGCCGCCGCCAGATCGACGCCCTTGGCCGTGCACTTCTTGGTCACCTTGCCGGAGAGCTTCGTCCGCACCTTGCCGATCTTGCCGCTTTCGTCACTCTCGACGGCCTCCACGCACGCTTCGAGGGAAGACTGCGAATCGATGGTACCGGCCTCGAGCCCGGCCTTCTTGCACTTGATGAAGGTCTTGAGCTTGCTCGCGGCAAGCTTCTCGTAGGCCTTGACGACCGCCGCCTGGCACTTTGCCCCGTCCGAATCGTCCGCCTTGAGAATGATCGCCGGGGTCAGCGGCTCGCCGAAGAGATCTCCTACCAACGCTACCGACGCCTCGGCCGCCGCCGTGTTGACCCCCGCCGCACCGACAAATCCGAAGTCCGGCCGCGTGCCGCACTTCACGGTCTCGGCGTTCGTCGTCTTGGCCTGCGCATCAGCCACTTTCTCGTCACCGTCAGCGGTCAGACAGGCTTGCGCATCGGCAACGTCACCTTTGCCGGCACCCTTGACGCAACGATAGCACTCCTTGCCCTGCGCCTTCTCGACCTTGGCACCGGCCTTGTTGAGAGCATTGATGCACTGTCTCTGATCGGAGCCTTGTGCCGCCTCGAGCTCGCATCCGGCAGAACAGCCATCGCCGTTCAGGTTGTTGCCGTCGTCACATCCCTCGCCGGTGTCCACGATCCCGTCGCCGCAGGCCGGCAGCGTGCAGTCGGTCCGGCACAGGTCGGCAAGATCGCCATTGCCACCGCCGTCGTCGCATTCCTCGCCGGCCGTCTGATTGAGCGTGCCGTCGCCGCAGTCGGCGACCGTGCAGTCGGCGTCACAGTCGGCCGAATAGCCGCCGTCGTCGCATTCCTCAACGCCGCAGGCAAAGCCGTTTCCGCAGGTCGCCGGCAACGTGCAGTTGGGATCGCACGTGTCGCAGCTCACGAGGTTGCCGTCGTCACACTCCTCACCGGCATCGGTCACACCGTTGCCACATGACGTGCAGGCATCGCCAACCCCATCTCGTGCGGTGTCCTCTTGCATCACGTTGGCCACGGTCGGACAGTTGTCGAAAGGATCGGGAATCTCATCCCCGTCCGAGTCGGCCGCGGCAGCTACCACGACCTGTCTCTTACACGTGGCTCCAGGTGGGCAATCTTCATCGCCGAGACAGCCTCCATACTCCTGCTCGCAGATGCCGGCATCCGAGCAAAATTGGGCGCTCGTGCAGTCGTCGTCGCTCGCGCAGGCCGTGCTGCATTCCTCCAGGCAGCGTCCCTCGCCGAGGAACACCGCCTCACCGCCGGTCCGCTCGGAAAGCGGCGCAACCAGGCGATTGACGTTCTGCCCGGCGTTGTTGCACACGGCGGGCGCCTCGCAATCGGTCTCATTCGAACTGGGACAGGTCGCGTATTAGAACCGTGCCAAA
>PIVZ01000361.1 GCA_003354045.1 bacterium | reverse complement strand
GCTGTAGGCGATCTGCCACAGCAGGAAATTGGAGACACGCATCTCTCCGCTGGTGCGGATGAGGAGATCGGGATCGGGCACGCCGGCCGTCATGAGCGAGCCCTCGATGCACGCCTCGTCGATTTCCTCGGGACGAAGCCGGCCATCACGAACCCGGCGCGCCAAGTCGCGAACCGCGCGGACGATTTCCTCACGGCCGCCGTAGCTGACGGCAAGCTGCACCGTCATGCGCTCGTTCTTGCGGGTCTTGTGCTCCACCTCGCGCAACTCGCGCAAGATCTCAGCGGGTAGGCGGCGCAGGTTGCCGATGGCGCGCAGGCGTATCTCATGACGCATCATCTTGCCCACTTCGCTGCGCAGATAACGGCGCAGCAGCCGCATCAAGGCCTCCACCTCACGGCGGGGCCGCTCCCAGTTCTCGGTCGAGAAAGCATACAAGGTGAGGAACTCGATGCCGATCTCGCGCGCAGTCTCCACGATCTCGCGCACGGAGTCCTTGCCGCGACGGTGACCTTGGATGCGGGTGAGTCCCCGCTCGGTGGCCCAGCGGCCGTTGCCATCCATGATTATGGCTACGTGCCGTGGCAGGTCGCTGCTGTTGGGAGGGTTCAAAGGAGCTACGGGCCGCTCATACGGCCATGATGTCCTCTTCCTTGCCCTTGACTATCTCGTCGACCTTCTTGATGCAGGCATCGGTCGCCTTCTGGACCTTCTCCTGCCCGGCTCGGCACTCGTCCTCACCGATATCCTTGTCGGCAAGCAGCTGTTTGAGCATGTCGTTGGCGTCACGCCTGTGGTTACGAGCGGAAACGCGATGGCTCTCGGCTTCTTTGCGTGCTTGCTTGACGAGATCACGGCGCCGCTCCTCGGTCAGCTCGGGGATTGGGACCCGCAGGATCTTGCCATCGCTCACGGGTGAGAGCCCGAGGTTGGAAATGCGTATGGCCTTCTCAATCGAGGCCACCGAGCCCTGGTCGAAGGGCTGCACGACCAGCAACCGCGGCTCGGGAGCGCTCACCGTGGCCAGTTTGTTGAGCGCTGTATCGGTGCCGTAGTAGTCCACCATGATCGCGTCCAGGAGCGAGGGGTTGGCGCGCCCGGCCCTGATGCGGCTCAGGTCGCGCTTCAACGAGACGGTGGTAGCCTCCATCTCCTGCGCAACGTCGTCGATAATCTCGTCCATCATGGCGCTTCTCCTCCCACCATCGTGCCGATCGTCTCGCCCACCACAGCCCTTACTATGTTCCCCCTGCAAGTCATGTCCAAGACAATGATGGGCATCTTGTTGTCCATACACAGCGATATCGCCGTGCTGTCCATTACTGCGAGGCCGCGGTTTAGCACCTGGGAATGGGTCAGGGAAGCATAGCGCGTCGCAGAGGGGTCTTTCTCCGGGTCGGCGCTGTAGACGCCGTCCACCCGCGTGGCCTTGATGATGATCTCGGCGCCGATCTCGATCGCGCGCAGGCTGGCCGCGGTATCGGTGGTGAAGAAGGGATTGCCGGTGCCGGCCGCGAAGATGACCACCCGCCCCTTCTCCAGGTGTCGGGTTGCCCGGCGGCGGATATAGGGCTCGGCGACCTCGCGAATCTCGAGGGCGCTCTGCACGCGGGTCGGGATGCCGATGCCCTCGAGCGATTCCTGCAAGGCAAGGCTGTTGAGCACGGTCGCGAGCATGCCCATGTAGTCGCCGGTGGCGCGAGCCATACCGATGTCGGCTGCCTTGAGGCCCCGGAAGATGTTGCCTCCGCCTACGACGATGGCCAGCTCGCTGCCGAGCTCGTGCACCTCGCGCAACTCTTCGGCGAGCGCACTTACTGTAGGGGGATCGATGCCCGAGCCGCCGCCGCCGGCCAACGACTCGCCGCTGATCTTTAGAAGTACCCGCTTATACTTCGGAGATGAGCCGATACTCGTCGCTCCCTCGGCCATCGGCCTGCGTGGGTCAGGAACCTTGGGCGATCTGCTCCGCGACTTCCCGGGCCAGGTCGCCCTCTTTCTTCTCAATGCCTTCGCCAAGCTGGTAGCGGACGAAACAGCGAATTGCCAAAGAGGCACCACTCTCCGCCCCGCTCTTGTCGAGCAGCTTGGCCACGGTCAAATCGGAATCGCGAACAAACTCTTGCTCGAGTAGGCAGATCTCACCGTAGAATTTCTCGAGCTTGCCGGCAATGATGCGATCGAGGATCTTCTCCGGCTTACCCGAAGCCAGGGCCTGGTTGCGGAAGATCTCCCGTTCCGTTTCCAGATCCTCCTCGGGCACCTCTTCGCGGTGCACGTAGCGCGGAAAGGCCGCGGCCACCTGCATGGCGAGTGATTTTGCGAGCTCGCCGTGCTGCGCCCCGCCCTCGAGCTCGACCAACACGCCGATTTTTCCGCCGGCGTGCACGTAGCAACCAACGAGCCCATCATCGCAGTTCAATCGCGTGAAGCGCCGCAGGCCGATGTTCTCGCCTATCGAGGCAACGCTCTCGGTAAGGAGGTCAGCGACGGTCTTACCGCCTCCAAGGTCGAGTTCGGCAACTGACTCGCCGGTGCCTTCTTGCACGCCTGCCGCAAGCAACCCCGCCCCGATGGTATCGAGCAAGGCCGCGAACTGGTCGTTCTTGGCAACGAAGTCGGTCTCGCAGTTGAGCTCCAGCATGAGGGCGGCAGTGCCGTCCTCGGTCGGAAAGATGCCCACCAAACCCTCGGCTGCCACTCTCCCAGCCTTCTTGGCCGCACTGGCGAGGCCGCGCTCGCGCAGAAGTGCCACGGCGGCATCAATATCACCGCTGGTCTCGGTGAGCGCACGCTTGCAGTCCATCATACCGGCTCCGGTTCGGTCCCGGAGCTCCTTCACCCGTCGCGCGTCTATGCTCACTTGGTCTGTCCCGAAGTCGTGTCAGTCGCGGGTGCGGTCGAGATGCCCTCCGAAGAGGGAGCAGATTCGATTGCTTCGCCCGGTTCCGCGGTCACCGCGGGCTCGGGCGCCGCTTCTGGCGCTGCCGCTGGCGTAGCCGGCGCTGCCGCTGGCGTAGCCGGTGCTGCCGTCGGCGTAGCCGGTGCTGCCGCTGGCGTAGCCGGCGCTGCCGGCGCTGCCGGCGCTGCCGGGGCTACCGCTGGTGCAGCCGGAGCCGGCGCGGGCTCGGCGGGAGTTGCCGCCGGTGTAGCTGGTTGGGCCGCCGCAGGCTCGGCAGGGGCCGCTGCGGGAGCGGCAGCCGGCTTGGCAGCCTGATCCTGCTCGACGGCGGTGCCGTTCACCGGCGCCCCATCGGCGCCAGCACCACCCGGAACTGCCACAGAGGCCGGAGCGGCGGTCGGCGCCGCGGGAATACCGGAGGTTCCGCCGTCAGCGCCAAAAGCAGTGGCGGGCGGCCCTTCAAGTTTCTGCGCGGTATGCTGGCGCTCTTCTTGGTCAGCCAGTCCGGCCAACACGGAATCGGCCATCGCTGAACAGAAGAGACGGATCGCACGAATCGCGTCGTCGTTGCCGGGAATGGAATAGGCTATGTTATCAGGATCGCAGTTGGTATCGACCACGGCAACGACCGGGATCTTCAGCCGGTTGGCCTCTGCCACCGCGATCTCCTCACGCTTCGGATCGACGACGAAGACCACGTCCGGTGGCCTCTTCATGTCCTTGATGCCTTCGAGGTTGAAGCGCAGCTTCTCGAGATCCCGCTGCATCATCAACCGTTCTTTCTTCTTGTAGGTCGTGAGGCTGAGCGGGTCCTCGAGCGTCTCATCGAGGCGCTTCATGCGGTCCACCGACTGCTTGATCGTCTGGAAGTTCGTGAGCGTGCCGCCGAGCCAGCGGTTGTGCACGTAGAACTGGCCGCAACGGGTCGCCTCGGCACGGATGGCCTCGTGGGCTTGCTTCTTCGTCCCCACGAAGAGCACGTTGCCGCCGCGAGCGGCGGCCTCACGGACGAAATCGCAGGCCTCCCGAAACAGAGCCACCGTCTGCTGCAGATCTATAATGTGGATGCCGTTTCGCGCCCCGAAGATGAAGGGCCGCATCTTGGGATTCCAGCGGCTCGTCTGATGCCCGAAATGGACCCCCGCTTCGAGCAACTGCTTCATCGTAACTTGCGTCATCTACGTACCTTTCTCTCCCGCTCTATAGGCATTCCGACGCCAATGCGTCGCGCCCACATAACAAAATGGCGGTGGGTATGCAATGCGTCACGGCCTGCGCCCAAGCGCCTGCCCACTGCCGACACCCCCGCCGCCCGGCCTCAGCGGCGATCATGAATTCATGGAGTCGAGGAATTCCTGGTTGCTCTTGGTGCCTTTCATCTTGCCGAGGAGGAATTCCATTGCCTCGACCGTATTGAGCTGCGTGAGCAGCTTGCGCAGGAGGAACACACGGCTGAGCACCTCGCGCTCGAGCAGCAGATCCTCCTTTCGAGTTCCGGACTTGAGGATGTCGATGGTCGGGTAGATGCGTCGGTCCATGAGACGCCGGTCCAGCGAGATCTCGCTGTTACCGGTTCCCTTGAACTCCTCGAAGATCACCTCGTCCATACGGCTACCGGTATCCACCAGCGCCGTTCCGATGATGGTCAGGCTGCCGCCATCCTCGATGTTGCGTGCCGCGCCGAAGAATTTCTTGGGGCCCCGCAGAGCGTTCGAATCGACACCGCCCGAAAGGATCTTGCCGCTGGGCGGTACCGTGGCGTTGTAGGCGCGCGCCAGGCGGGTAATCGAATCGAGCAGGATGACGACGTCCTTGCCGTGCTCCACCAACCGTTTGGCCTTCTCGATGACCATCTCGGCCACTTGCACGTGGCGTGTAGGGGGCTCGTCAAAGGTCGAGGAAACGACCTCGCCGTTGACCGAGCGCTGCATGTCCGTGACCTCCTCGGGACGCTCGTCGATGAGCAACACGAGCAGGATGATGTCCTTGTGGTTGGCCGTGATGCCGTTGGCGATGTGCTGCAGCATCATCGTCTTGCCGGTGCGCGGGGCCGCCACGATCAAGGCACGCTGGCCTTTGCCGACCGGCGACATGAGGTCGATGACACGACCCGTGTACTCCTTGGGATCGTGCTCGAGAATCAACCGATCGTCGGGATAAAGAGGGGTCAGGTTGTCAAAGAGAACTTTCTCTCGGGCCCGCTCGGGCTCATCGAAATTGATCGCTTCAACCTTGAGAAGGGCGAAATAGCGCTCCCCCTCTTTGGGGGAGCGAATGAGTCCGGATACCACGTCACCAGTGCGCAGGCCGAAGCGGCGCACCTGGCTCGGAGAGATATAAATGTCGTCGGGGCCGGGCAGGTAGTTCGAATCCGGCGCACGCAAGAAACCGAAGCCGTCTGGCAGGATCTCCAAAACACCCTCGCCATAGACGTTGCCCGACTTCTTCGCCTGCGCTTCCAGGGT
>PIVZ01000360.1 GCA_003354045.1 bacterium | reverse complement strand
TCACCTTTCTCGACAAGGTGATGGCGATCTACGAAGGCTAGAGCCGCCCCATCAGCAGCTTTCTCTCGAGCGTCTGCGGCACCGGGCGTTTCTTTATTGCCGTGTAGTCGCGCGAGTCCTCGCCAATGTAGATCTGGCGCGGGCGCGCGATCCGCTGCTCCTCATCGAAGACGTTCTCGGCCCACTGAGCCAGCCAGCCCGAGGTGCGGGGAATCGCGAACAGCACCGGAAACATCGTCACCGGAAAGCCCATGGCCTGGTAGATGATACCCGAGTAGAAGTCCACGTTCGGATAGAGCTTGCGAGAGACGAAATAGTCGTCTTCCAGGGCGATGCGCTCGAGCTCCACGGCGATGTCGATGAGCGGGTTCTTGCCGGTCTCCTCGAAGACCTCGTCGGCGATCTTCTTGATTATCGTGGCGCGCGGGTCGTAGTTCTTGTAGACACGGTGCCCGAAGCCCATCAGGCGCTCCTCGCCGGCCTTGACACCCTTGATGAAGGCCGGGATCTTGTCGGCCGAGCCGATCTTGTTGAGCATCTTGATGGCCGCCTCGTTGGCCCCTCCGTGCAGCGGGCCGTAAAGCGCGGCCGCGGCCGCAGCCGTTGCGCTGTACGGGTCGGTTTGCGAGCTGCCGACCACGCGCATCGCATTGGCCGAGCAGTTCTGCTCATGGTCGGCATGCAGGATGAAGAGCACGTCGAGCGCCCGTTCGAGCGCCGGCTTCGGCTTGTATTTGAGCTCCGTCATCTTGAAGAGCATGCCGAGGAAGTTGCCGGTGTAGCTGAGGTCGTTGTCGGGCGGAACGTAGGGAAGGCCGAGGCTGTAGCGGTACGCGTAAGCGGCCAGTGTGGGTATCTTGCCTATCAGGCGGCGAACCTGCACGCGCCGCGACTCGACGTCGTTTATGTTCTTGGCGTCCGGGTAGAAGGTGGACATCGCGGCCACCGTGCTCACCAGCATTCCCATGGGGTGGGCGTCGTAGTTGAACCCGGCCATGAAGTTCTTGACCTTCTCGTGAAGCATGGTGTGCATGGTTACGTTGTGCATCCACGCCTCGAGATGCTCCTGGTTGGGGAGCTCGCCCTTGACGATCAGGTAGGCCGTTTCCAGGTAGGTGCTCTTCTCGGCGAGCTGTTCTATGGGATAACCACGATAGCGCAGGATGCCCTTCTCGCCGTCGATGTAGGTAACCGCGCTTCTGCAGCTCGCCGTGTTGGAGAAGGCCGGGTCGTAGCCGAGCAGTCCGAAGTCGTCCTCGGATGTCTTTATCTGGCGCAGGTCCATGGAGCGGATTGCGCCGTCCTCGATGGAAATCTCATAGGTCTTCCCGGTGCGGTTGTCTTTTACTGTAAGAGTGTCTTTCGCCATGGAACTCCCCACATATTCTTCTCGTTGATTTTGTCGAGCAACACACTAGCAGGCCGGCGCCATCGATCAATGGAGGGGTGGTATGGGCGGAAAGGCGGGTTGTGGAGCCGGCTCGGCTACTTCAGTAGCCCGCGCAGGAAGATCTCGGTCACGGTGTCGGCGTAGCCTTGAATCTCGTCGTCGGCGAAAGGATCGATGCCGTAGAGTCCGCGTGTGAGCGCCGCTCCGTCGAACATGAACGAGACCGCGCCGATTACGGCGAAGAAGACGTGCTCGCTGCGAAAGTCCTTGAGCGCGCCGGCCCCGCGCGCCTGTTCGAGCATATAGTCGAACTGGCGCGAGAAAGTACGCAGGAACTTCTCCATCAGCCAAGTCAGGCGGGGCGTGGCCTCCACGGCTTCGCGTGCGACCATGCGGCTGAGCTCGGGGTTGGCCGCCGAGAAGTAGATGTAGCGGCGGATGTACAGTCGCAGCGCTTCCTCGGGGGGAAGCTGGGCGGCGTCTTCGTCGGCGCCGTCGAGGACCATTCCCAGGCGCTTGCCGAGCAGCTCGAGGGCGGCTCGCCATAGCCCCTCTTTGGTGCCGAAGTAGTAATGGACGAGCGGTTGGGTCACGCCGCTCGTGCGCGCGACGGCGGCCGTCGTGGCACCTTCGTAGCCGTGAATCGCGAACTCGGTCACCGCGGCTTCCAGAATCCGCTCTCTGGACACATCGGCCGAGCCCGCCGGGCGGCGGCCGCGGCCGCGTGGTCGTCCCCGACCTTCTGACTCCGTGGTAGTTCGCGTTCTCGCAGTCGCCGGCTCTCTCAGGTTAGCCATGGTTCCTCTTTACTGCGGTTAGATTCTAGGGCGGGTGCTGGCGGTCACGCCTCCTTGTGTTCCGGTGCGATCAACCCCGAGGTGAATAGCTCGACCAGGGTCTCGGCGTGGGCAGCTACGTGCTCTTCGCTCTGCGGGTCTATCCCGTAAAGAATCTTGATCAGCGGCGCGGAATCGAAGAAGTGTGGTACTGCACCGAGGAAGGCGAAGAGTAGGTTATGGACCGGAAGCTGCTTGAGAAGGCCCGATCGCATGCCGGTGTCAAAGAGCATCGCGAGCTGATCGAAGACCGGACGCAGGTGCTTTTCGGCCATCCATTCGAGCCGCGGCGAGCGCGTAGCGGCCTCGGCGATTACCAGTCTCGTCACCTCCGGGTACTTCGCGTTGAAGTAGACGAAGCGCCGGGCCATCACCCGGACCGACTCCTCCGGGCTCACGTGGGCCATGTCTTCTTCGATGCCTTGAAGCACCGACGACATGCGCGCAAACGCGAGCTCGACGGCGGCGCGCCACAGCGCCTCCTTGGAACCGAAATGATAGTGAATGAGAGGCTGTGTCACCTTCACGCGGCGGGCGACGGAGGCGGTGGTGGCCCCTTCGTAGCCGTTCTCGGCAAATTCGACCAAAGCCGCCTCGAGGATGCGTTCGCGCGAGATCTTCGAGGAACGGCCACGCCGTTTGCCGTCGTCACGTTCTGATCGAGCCCTTAGGTCCACGTCTCTAACTTCCTTCGCCCCACGTATGTTGCCGCTGTTGCCGCGGTCGGTGGCGTCCATGCTGCCGGCTGGCCCCGTCAGCTCCCAAATACCTCTATCTGAAATAAGTATAAGGGGACGCCCCTACCTGTTCCGGAGTCGTTTCGTGCTTACTACTCTATCAGAGAATTCTGCGGCAACACCCGTATAGTGCTGATTTCTTTTCCTCTACGCAGTAAGCGCTCCAAACGGGGCACTCCCCCGAATGAGCCGAGAGTTCCTTAGTACCGTTGAAACCCGCGATTCTTAGGGGCTATTCTTTTGCTGGTGAGAGTGCGCATTCGTTTTGCCGCGACCGTTCCCGGTGCCGCCTTGTACCTGCTCATTGCTGCCACCCTTCCGGGGGGCAGCGCAGCCGAGACGCCAAGATTCGGTGGTGTGAGCCCGGTAAATCAAGCCGCCGCTGACGCAGATAGCGAGGATGCAAACCCCCGTGTGGCCGCTTCCTCCGCCGGCGCTTGGGTCGTCGTGTGGGAGTCCACAGCACCGCAGGCCGGTGGGCGAGAGCTGGGCCGTGACAGTGATCTCCTCTATGCCCGTTCCACTGATGGCGGCGTAAGCTGGAGCGAGGCGGCGGCGCTGAGCGCGCGTGTCGAAACAGACGATGCTGGCGACCGTGAGCCGGCTCTGGCCACAGACGGCGCGCAGAACTGGATCATTGCCTGGGCCTCCGAGGATGACATGGACGACGTGCTCCGGAGAGACCGCGACATTCTCGTTGTGCGATCGACGGACGGGGGTCTGACCTGGAGTGCACCTGCGGCGCTCAACTCGAACGCGGCCGACGATTGGGGGGGCGACGAGAGGCCTTCTCTGGCTACCGATGGCAAGGGAACGTGGGTGGCGGTCTGGCAGTCGGCAGATTCCTTCCAGAACACGATCGGCGGCGACCGTGATTTGGCCTTTGCCGTCTCGCGTGACGTGGGTGCGAGTTGGAGTGTGCCACGACCGCTCAATAGCAACGCCGCGCGCGATGCGGGCTTCGATGTGGAGCCGCACGTGGCCGCCGGCGGTGACGATGTGTGGATTACAGTTTGGTCGTCCGACGATCCGCTCGGTCGCGACCGGCGCGACGATCGCGATGTGCTTTTTGCGCGCTCGACTGACGGTGCGAGAAGCTGGACGAAACCCGCGATGTTGGCATCCAATGGGCTGCGCGACTCGCGGCCGGACTGGAAGCCGCGGATTGTGACGGACGGTAAGGGGCGTTGGCTGTGTGCCTGGTCTTCGGCCGACACGCTCTCCGGCCGCCTCGGGATGGATCGCGACTTGCTGGCCGTGCGCTCGAGCGACGGCGGGTTGACCTGGAGCGATCCTGCCCCCCTGAACAGCAACGCCAGCCGCGATGCTGGTGACGACTACAGCGTCGAGCTCGCCGTTGACGGGCGCGGGGTCTGGCTTGCCGTATGGCAGTCGTGGGACTCGATGTCGGGCACCGTCGGACGCGATGCCGACATCTTCGTGGCTCGGTCCAACGACGCAGGCAAGAGCTGGAGCGAGCCCATGCTGCTGGACGTGAAAGCTGCAAGCGACAAAGGTGCTGACGGGGTTCCCCACGTCGCCACGGACGGCAACGGGGGGTGGGTTGCGGTCTGGCAATCTACCGAGCCTCGCGGTGGAGAGCTGGGCGTCGATCCCGACATCTTCTCGATCAGCGCCCAGCCGGGGGCCGTCGAGAACGGCCAATAATCCGGGTTTGGCCCCGGACTGGCTCTCTCGCCTTCGCCGTGCATGAATGTCGGCGGAGCGGATCGTTTCGAATGAAAGCTTTCCTGCAAAGGGTCTCGCGCGCCGCGGTGCGCGTGGACGGTGAGGTCGTCGGCGAGATAGGCGCGGGCCTGTGCGCCTTCATCGGCGTCGGCCGCGAGGACGGCGACGACGATGCCCATGCGCTCGCCGAGAGGATCGCCAACCTGCGCATCTTCGAGGACGCTGAAGGCAAGATGAATCTCTCGCTGCTCGAGAGCGGCGGGGCGCTTCTTGCGGTTTCACAGTTCACGTTGATGGCCGACACCCGCCGCGGACGCCGTCCCTCTTTTGGCGCGGCTGCCGAGCCGACGGTGGCCGAGGCTCTCATCGACAAGCTGATCGATCGCGGGCGCGAGCTCGGCCTCGATGTCGCATGCGGCCGCTTCCGCGCACACATGGACATAGACATCCTTGCCGACGGCCCCGTAACCATCCTGCTCGACAGCAAGGAGAAACGCAGTGGTTGATATCCACGACGTTGGTGGCTACGAGCTCTCCTTTCGCAGCGACGGCAACTGGTACGCCGACGACGAGGTAATCGGCAACCCACGCATAGCAAAGCTCTTCTCTGCCCACCTGTGCCCCGACGGCGAGGGTGGCTGGGTCATCGACGTGGGAGTGGACCGTCAGCCGGCCATGGTGGAGGACACCCCGCTGGTGGTTCGCAGCGTAGACGG
>PIVZ01000359.1 GCA_003354045.1 bacterium | reverse complement strand
ATTTGATACTCCTCATAGTCTACAATCACTGACCGGGTATCTCAAATAGCATGTCTACCAGAGTTGGTATAATCATCCTTTTCCCAATTTACCGTTTTGTCCTAGCTCGTCGGCAACCTCATTCAGACCCATGGATTGCAGCGTGGCCGCGGTCGGATATCCGCTGCTTGTTTCCCATCCCTGCAGCTTGTAAAAACGGGTTTTGAATTCTTCAAATTTATCCCGGTCAAATGTACGGCCCAGCGTTTTTATGTAACGCCACTTGCCCTTCTCTCTGCCGGGCATGTACTCGGGTTGCCCAGAAAAAGAATGACTGGGTTGAGTATATAAATAATCTGCGAAATGCACCATGTCCCGATGCTTTCCCTGCAGGGTCCAGATGGCCTGGTCCAGGTTCCATATTTTGCGGCCCAGTTCGATACCGTCTAGAAAGGTGAAATTTTTGCCGGTAACGGCATTGAGGAATTTGGGTTCCGCCACGCCGGTGGAGCCTACCTTGCGGTGGCAAACATGGAATTCCCGGAGCCGCCGGCTCAGGGAGAGCCCGAAGTCTACGATGGGGACGAGATAGTGGCAGGCCCGGCCTCGGGTCTGCCGGTGGTGCGGCTCTTCGATGCCGAGGGCGTGCCTCTGCGGATGTGGCTCGCCTACGAGCCGCAGGCGGGTGCCATCACCAACGACGGCGTTCACGTTGCAGTGGGCGATCTTGATGGCGACGGTGTGTCCGAGATCGTGACCGCGCCGGCCGACGGCCAGCCTTTCGTGCGCGCGTGGAACGCCGATGGCACCATCTTCATGCACGAAGACAATCCGGTCGGGATCCTCGTGGACTTTGCCTTGAACTACAACGGCGGCGCGCGGGTGGCGGTGGCCGACGTCGATTTCGACGGCCGCGGCGAGATTCTCACCGTTGCGGCCACGGCTCCGGGGCCCGGCATTCCGCCTGCCATAAAGGCGTTCGAGATAGACGGAACGCCAGTGGCCGGCTGGACGGACTTCCTTCCCTTTGGACCGGGGAGCGATGTGGGTGTAGTGATCACGGCCACAGACCGCTTCTTGAAGCACTGATCGCGAGGCAGCCGGGGTCGGGGGAAAGCGATCGCGGTCGCTCGGCAAGCGGCTCTTCGTCAACACCTGAGATGCGAGAGTACTGAGCTTTGGCCAACGGA
This sequence comes from bacterium, assembly GCA_003354045.1. Classification (GTDB taxonomy): domain Bacteria; phylum Desulfobacterota; class Binatia; order UBA1149; family CAITLU01; genus PIVZ01. Next base: position 4,211 of record PIVZ01000359.1, on the reverse strand, counting down.
TCGAAGTCGGCGCCTACACGCGTGATCTACGTGATCGCTTCGATGATCACCGGCGGCACGCAAACCCATTTGCTGCAGGTTTTTCGCTTTCTCGACCGTAGTCGATTCCAGCCCCACCTGTTCTGCCTGCGCGACGAGGGAAATCTGATTGCCGCGGTCCGTGATCTCGACGTTCCCGTGCAGACCTTCGGCATGAAGGGGACGCTGAGGGAGCCGGGCGACCTCGCTGGGCTCGGGCGTATCGTGCGCAGCATGAGAGATATCTCTCCGGCCATCGTCCACGCCTACCTGCTGCGCGGCAACTTCTTCGGTGCCGTCGCTGCTCGCCTGGCGGCCGTGCCGGTGGTGGTGAGCAGCAGGCGCGGCCTGCACACACCGGCCGGGTTGGCCGAACGGTTTGCGGTACGCGTCTCCAACCGGCTTGCCGACGTCGTGACCGGCAACTCGCCACGTGTCCTCGAGTTCACCCGAGAGGTGGAGAAGCCGGTGCCGACGAGGATGAAGATGATCCCGAGCGGGATCGATACCGAGCGCTTCGATCCCGAGGCGCTAGCCGAGGGGGCGCGCACGCGGGTACGCGAGAGCCTGGGCCTCGGCGATGGGCCGGTGGTCGGTACCGCCTTCACCTTCCAGCCCAAGAAGGGCTTCCCCATGCTGTTCGAGAGCCTGGCACGGCTGCGAGTACGGGTGCCCGCTGTACGTCTACTGATTGCCGGCGAATCGGAGCTTACGGGGCAACCTCGGGCGTTGGCCGATGATTTGGGGATAACCGAGGCCATCACTCTGCTAGGGCGGCGCGACGATATGCCCGAGGTCCTCTCTGCCCTGGATGTGTTCTTGCTGCCCTCTCGTAGCGAGGGAATGTCCAACGCGATTCTCGAGGCCATGGCCATGCGTGTCCCGGTGGTGGCCACCGCTGTGGGTGGCGCGCCGGTGGTGATCGACGACGGTCTATCCGGACTCCTGGTCGAGTACGGGGACGTTACCGCCATGGCCGACGGTGCGGCGGAACTCTTACTTGACGGGCAGCGGGCTGGGCAGATGGGGCGAGAGGCCCGTGAGCGCATCGTGGCGGCCTATTCGGCGCCGGCCATGGTTGCCGAGACGGAGCGTTTGTACGCCCGTCTCTTGGAAGAAAAACAGCTGTAATTTTAGATATATAGCGACCACATGTCACATGTACCTTGATGATTAGGGGGATGTGTTGGTGGTCGTTCTCGTGCGAGGATGGGCCGGCGTGAGGAAAAGGGGGGCATCCTCTTCCTGCTCTTGTCTGGCATGTTCCGGGGGTTCTGAGGTCGCGGACCGAACGGTAGCCGGCCCTGGCGGCTGCGCCGCCGCGGAACATCGAGAATCGCGGCCGGCTGCGGTGCTGCCGACTGGCTGCCTGCACGCCCGCCAAAATGCCAGCGGCCGCCGCTCGGTCGGGCTGGAAGGGTTGGCTCACATCGACTAAACTCTAGCGGTTTACGGGTCCGCAAAGCCGTGGTCGTGGCGGCGCCTCGCCGCAACGGGTCGCGATCCGCGCATCACGAACTTCTCGATGAGCAAGGTAGCAATTCTAGGGCTCGACTCCGCCTCGCCGGACTTGGTGTTCGATCGCTTTCGCGACGAGTTGCCGAATCTTGCCCGCCTCATCGACGGCGGCGCCTACGGACGACTTCGCAGCACCCACCCGCCCATCACGGTGCCGGCGTGGACGTCGATGACGACGGGACTCGATCCTGGCGAGCTCGGCCTCTACGGGTTTCGCAACCGCAAGGATCACTCCTACGACGGATACCAGTTCGCCACGTCTACCTTGGTCACGCGACCACGCCTGTGGGATCTGGTGGGAGAGTCGGGCAAGCGCTCGATAGTGCTGGGTGTTCCGCAAACCTATCCTACCAGGCCATTGCGCGGCGAGATGGTGAGCTGTTTCCTCACGCCGAGCAACAAGTCCCAATACACCCAGCCACCGGAGCTCAAGGAGGAGGTCGAACGGGTAACGGGCGGCTATACCTTTGACGTTGCGAATTTTCGCACCACCGACAAGGTCGCTCTTCTGGAGCGTTGCTACGAGAAGACCGAGAAACACCTGCGCTTGGTCAAGCATATGCTGGGTAGCCGTGAGTGGGACTTCTTCATGATGGTGGAGATGGGAATGGACCGTATCCACCACGGGTTCTGGAGTTTCATGGATCCTCTCCACCACCGCTACGAGGCCGGCAACCCGCTCGAGGGCGCGATATTCGACTACTACCGACACGTGGATGCGGAGATCGGCGAGATCCTGGCGCTGATGCCGGAGGATACGTCGGTGCTGGTGGTCTCCGACCACGGTGCGCGCAGAATGGAGGGCGGCATCTGCTTCAACGAGTGGTTGATCGACAAGGGGTACCTGGTTCTCAAGGAGCGACCGAAGGCGCCTGCGCCACTGGTCGGCACGGCCATAGACTGGAGCCGGACCAGGGCGTGGGGTGATGGCGGCTATTACGGGCGTTGCTTTCTGAACGTCAAGGGCCGCGAGCCGAACGGTGTGATCGATCCGTCCGATTACGAGAGTGTGCGCAGCCAACTCATCGAGGAGATCGCCGCCATAGAAGACCCCGAGGGCAAGTGCATCGGCTCGCGGGCCTGCAGGCCGGAGGATCTCTACGACAAGGCCAACGGCGTAGCGCCCGACCTGTTGGTCTATTTCGGAGATCTGAGCTGGCGCTCGGTAGGCTCGGTCGGCATGGGCTCGATTCATACCTTCGAGAACGATACCGGGCCGGACGAGGCCAACCATGACTGGCACGGGATAGTCGTGGCGGCGCGCGCCGACGCAACCGCCATCCCGGGCCTGAGGGGAGACATGGGAGAGGTGTCGATCTATGATATTGCTCCCACCGTCCTCGACATCATGGGAATAGAGATTCCGGATCATATGATTGGCCGGCCGCTCGGCTGAAGCTCCGGGCCCGCGCGAGAGTCAGGTCGGCATTGGCCGCTGGCTGTGGAAGGACAAGCAGGAACGCAAGAAAGACGCTAAGGAGGCGGAGTCGAAAGCCCAACCGGGCCACCGACAGTAACGATGATTACAGAGAGGACGCAGAGGCGGAGATTCGCAACAGGCTCGAGGGCCTCGATTACCCCTGGGATGTCTCTTGTCGCCGCAGCGATGACCGTTTCGCTGGCGGTGTTGGTTGCCGGGTGCTCAGAGCCGGCGCGCGACGAGGGCCCCGCGCCGAACGCACGCATCATAGTGCTCGGCTTCGACGGGGTAGACCCCGATTTCGTGAACCGCTGGATCGACGAGCTTCCCCACATAAGGAAGCTGGTGGAGGAGGGGGCCTTCCGACGGCTGCAAACGACCACTCCGCCCGCGTCGTGCACCGCCTGGGCATCCTTCGCCACGGGCGTGAATGCGGGAGGTCACGGCATCTTCGATTTCATCTTCCGAAACCCGAAGACCTATCTGCCCGATCGCACCGGCGCCGTGAGCCACAAGGCCGAGTACCGCTTCGGTCTCTTTCCTTCCAAGCCCGAGACCTTCACCTCGACCATGAGCGGCGAGCCGTTTTGGAAGACCGCCGACCGCACCGGTAAGCGCTCCGTAGTTCTGCGAGTTCCATGCGTCTTTCCGCTGGCCTCCATGCACAAGGGCTATATCGAGGGCGGCCTCGGTGCTCCCGACATCCGTGGCAGCGAGGGGACGTTTCACTACTACTCCTCGGCGCTCACCCCGCGTGAGGCGGCCGACCCCAGCCACGGTGGCAAAGTGTTCTCGCTGGAAAAGGGGCCGGTCATGGAGACGATGATCGAAGGTCCGGCAAACCCCTTGGCCGAGAAGTTCGAGAGGATCTCCATTCCGCTGACACTGCGCGTGGAGGGTGCCGATGCCCTGGAGATCGAAGTTCAGGGGCAACGGGAGACGGTGCCGCTCGGACGCTGGAGCGACTGGTTCCGTATGTCCTTCGAGGTGACGCCCCTCTCGAGCATACCCGCGATCGCGCGCTTCCGCGTCATCGAGATCGAGCCCGAGATCAAGCTCTTCCTCTCGCCGATCAACCACGATCCGGCCGATCCGGCCATCGCGGTGACGGAGCCGCATGGCTACTCCGAGGAGCTTCACGACGCCGTCGGAGACCACAAGACGGTGGGCTGGAATCACGAGACCTGGGGCCTCAACGAAGAGCGTATCGATGATGATGCCTTCATGGAGGACATCTTCGACACCATGCGCAAGA
>PIVZ01000358.1 GCA_003354045.1 bacterium | reverse complement strand
GAGGAGTACCGGCCCTGGCGCGAGGCCGAGACGACAATGGGCATGTCCTCGAAGAGCAGCAGTTCGTCGCCCCCGACGCCGCCAAGATCACCACCGGGCAGGTCTGTCTCGGGGGGCAAGGCGGGTGCATCTGCACCGTCCTGCCCTGCCGCAAAGTCTCCCGACAGCGCGAAACACAGAGTGATCGCGACGATCAGGCCGCGCATACGGTGGCTCGCCTGAGAGCCTTTGGTGCGTCGAGATGTCTGCGATACGCCCGCGTTCATTGTCTTAGCCGTTCAGAAGTTCCATTGAAGTCGTGAGAAGAAGGTCCGGCCCGGGGTCGGATGGGCCGTGAACTGCCCCGCACCCGACGCAGGGTCGTGTGTACGATCCAGCAGGTCGCTGACACCGAACATCAGTTCGACGCCCGAATCGCCGAAACGCTTGGCGACGTTCAGGTCCAGGCGATGCGATCGGCCGGGCCTCCAAGCCACTCGTACTGGTAACGCGGCGTCGCATCGGCTCCGTAGAAGCCGAAGATGTGCTCAGCACCCTCGGCCGGAACGAATCGTGGCACGCCGTTGAGGGTCGAGTTCGTAGTGCGACTATGCACGAGCGACGGATACCGGTTGAAGGCCGTGAACGGATCGGGGGCATCTCCAAGGTCGGGGGTATAGAGAAAATTGAGTGCATCCACGTCGTCACGCGACAGCGTGCGCTGATCGAGCGTGACAAGTCGTCGTGCCTCGTTCTGGCTCATGGTCGAGAGGCCGCTCTCGCCAGACGGCAAACCGAGCAAGCCGAGCGCGGTGCCGCCGGTAACGATGATGACATCGGCAGCAAGAGCCGGCGGCGGCGCTCGCTGGATTCGCACGGTACCTCCCGCTACGACGGCGGCCGCTGGCACCCCCGGGGTATTATCTATGGCCGTCTGGATGGTGGCCGCCGCCTGGGCTGCCGTCTGGGGGCCGGGAAAGGTAACGGCAACGGCGACGCCGTTGAACGTGAAATTCAGCGTCGCGCCCGCAGGAAAGGCGAACGGACCCTCATTGACGGTTTCGAGGGCCTCGGCACCGGTGCCAACGGCTAGATTCTCTCCGAAGCCGCAGAAATGACCTATCTCGTGCGCCGCAACTACCCACACGTCCAGAACGTTGCCTGCCCAGTTCTGCACACCGGCGTTCCACGCATATTGCTGGTCATCGAAGACGATGTCGACTTCCGTTAGCACGCCAGTCGCGGCGTTGACGGTGAAGTTGGTTGTGGCGACCGCACCGCCGAGCAGGGGTGGGTCCCAGGCATCTCCGCTGTTCAGGTCATTGTCCCAGAACAGGGTGTTCCGGGGGGGAACCTCCGCGGCGACCGCCGCAATCGTCGTGTTGCCGACGTTAGTGAACTGTATGCAGGCGGGGGTTACGTCCTCCCAGACCTGGAAGGCCTTGTCGATCTCTGCATGCTCTCCTGCCATATCCCCGGTTCCGTCCTTGTTTATCGCGTAGGGGATGTCGCAGTTCGAAAACTCGCGAAGATCCCAGTGATAAAACGGTGGAGCCGTAGACGGCGCGACATCGACGTTGTTGCCGTCTATTACGGTGAACGCAGCACCACTGACCGGAAACCCGACGAGCAGTGTGGCAATACTTACGATGATTCGTCGTAGTTTCATCTCATTTGCCCTCCCCTGCTCCGGCTACCGCTTCCACAAGCTCGGTCAGCTCGGCCAGCGACATGCTGTTCTCGATTGTTCGCCCCGGGCGCCGGATGACCATACCTTCGCCGAGGCTCACGGTGGCAGCCGCCTGGCCCGTTGCCGCATCCCGCTCCACCCTCCACTTCCCCTGACCGAGCCCGATCAACCAGAGGTCGGTGTTGTAGGCTAGCTGCCTCTTGCTGCTCTGGCGCGTGAGGAACACGACCACCTCTTCTCCCACCTCGAACGTCGGAGCTCCGACCGTATACATCGCATCATCACCAACCCGTCCTCCGAGCTGCACGAAGGTTGCACTCCCCGAGGTCCTGCCCTTGAGCGCTCTGGTGTCGGTTACCGTCACGTAGGTGAGAATTTGCTGATGGTCGTCAGTCCAGTGCGATTCCACAGACGAGCAGGTACCGAGAACTACGTCGCTGGCAATCCTCGTCATCTCGTCCACGCTGAGGCGGACTATGGTCGTCGCTTGTGCCGCTCCGGCGGCGATCAACAACACCAGCAACACGGCCACTCCGCGGCCTATCCATCTACGGCTTCGCATGTTTGAACTCCCTCCGGGGCGTGACGCCTCGGTTCCGCCACTACAAGGCTGGCTTGTGGCTTGGCGCTCTATCTTCATCGTCTACTCCCTTGGGCCACGGTGTGTCAACGGCTTTCTCCCATTAGGGGTTTCACTCGTTACGGCTTTCCGTCGGCTCCCCAGGATCGTCTCGCGTACAAGGCGTGGTGACCCATACGGGCTGGTCCCGCACTCGCTCTCCGGCACCCGTAGCTGGTTACTGGAGGGGGAAGCGGAGGCGCTCAGTTCCCCGATTCGTTCGGCTTCTCGCAGTCAGAAAGGGTGAAATAGAACGTCGCGCCTTTTTCCACGGCCCCCTCGGCCCAGACTCGACCGCCGTGGCGATGGAAGATGCGCTGCGCGGTGGCCAGCCCGACACCGGTGCCCTCGAACTCATCGGGCCCGTGCAGACGCCGAAAGGCGCCGAACAGCTTGTCGGCATACTCCGGATCAAAGCCGGCGCCATCGTCGCTTATGAAATACACCGGTTGGTGATTGTCGAGCTCGGCCTGCACATCGGTGACGGAAGCGGAGGGCAGCGAATCCGCATCGTGCGATCCACCGACTCCGATCGTCCCGAATTCGATCCGCGCCGCCGGGTGCTTGCCGGTGAACTTCCAGGCGTTGCCCAGGAGGTTCTGTAAGGCTACTCCCAGCAGTCCCGCATCTCCGCGCACGAGCACCCCGTCGGCAATGCAGAATTCCACACGGCGCTCCGGCTCCGTCCGCTGTAGCTCGGTCGCGATCGCCTGCACAAGGGCACTGAGATCGACCTCTTCCCATCGCATCTCGTTACGCGAGGCCTGGGAAAGCGTGAGCAGATCCGTCACCAGCTGGTTCATGCGTTCGGTACCCTCGCGCACGCGCCCCAGGTGTTGTCGCCCCTCCTCATCGAGCGATTCGGCATGTTCCTGCAGCAACACGTGACTGAAACCGTCGATGACCCGCAACAAAGTCCGCAGGTCGTGCGAGACCGAGTAGGTGAAAGCCTCTAACTCCTCGTTGGCGGTCTCGAGCTGGAGCGTGCGCTCTTGCACACGCTGTTCCAGTTCGGCGTTCAGCCTGCGAACTTCTTCCTCCGCTTGCTTGCGCGCGGTGATGTCGGTGAGGATGCCGGTAAGACCGACGACCTTCTCGCCTTCCCGACGCAGACGACTCGAGGTGGAAACGTGCCGAATGCGCCCCTGCTTGTCGAATACCCGGAACTCGTGAGGCTCCAATTGCCCACCCAAGGTCCGCTCGAAGCTGCTCTGAAGTCCCGGTAGGTCATCAGGATGGACGAAGGTACGGAAGGGTCGGCCGATCATCTCATCCGCCGGGTAGGCCGCTACGTGCACACTGGCCGGGCTGACGTACGTGAGGTTTCCCTCGGCGTCCATGGTGAAGACGAGTTCGTTCAGGTTCTCCACGAGCGCCCTGTAGCGCTCCTCTGAACTCTTGAGCGCCTCTTCCACCCGCCTGCGTTCACGTCGCGTCTCCGCCTCGCGCAGCGCGCGTTCGACGGCGGGTGCCAGGCCCGCGAGATTGGTCTTCATGACGTAGTCGAGCGCGCCGGCTTTAATGGTAGCCACGGCGATCTCCTGGCTGATCTCGCCCGAGACTACGATGACGGGAAGGTCGCCGGCGTGTCGTTGGACGAGTGCCAGCGCCGCCAGCCCGCTGAACTGCGGCATCGCGTAGTCGCAGAGCACGATGTCCCAGGCATCGCGGCCGAGTGCTTCAGTCAGAGCGTCCGCAGTGCAGACACGCTCACACGTCGGGTCGTATCCCCCGTGCCTCAGTTCATGAAAGACGAGATCTGCGTCGTCCTCGGAATCCTCGACGAGGAGTACGCGAATTGGGACATTCATCCTGACCGTCACGCAGCGCCCCCTGTGCTCACGCCCTCAGCCGCCCAGGTGTACCAGCAAGCAAAGCGGCCTTGAACCCCTATGTGGCGAAAAGCTTCAACTCCTGCGTGTCCTCCAGTGCCCATTCTGTCACCGAACGCGCTCGAGGAACAGCCGGGGATTCCCCCTCTGATATATCAAGCTGAAACGCGTTTCCGTGTGCTCCTGGACTTGGCTGTCCGCCGGATAGACTCTCGGCGTGTGATACCAGCGGCACCAGCAAGGGAATGGCGGGGCACTGGCAATGCCTGGACCGGCACGGGTCGCACGGCCGGCCGTCAGCGGTCGGATGGGCCGCGGATAGACTACGGGAGGAAGACATGAACGACTTCATGCTCGATGAGCAGGCACGCAAGATCCAGGACGAGACGAGGGAGTTCGTAAGAGACGAGATCGACCCGGAGTACTTGAGGCGCATGGACCGCGACGAGATTCGCTATCCGCGCGAGCTCTACGAGAAGTACGCCGCGCACAATCTCCTGGGCCTGCGCTTCCCTGAGCAATACGGCGGCCGCGGCATGGACTGGGTGGCCGACTGCGCAGCCATGCAGGAGATCGGCTGCCTCGGAATGGCGGCCGGCTGCTCTTTCGTGATGCCCTCCATCGTCGGCGAAGCGATAAACACATTCGGCACCGAAGAGCAGAAGCAGAAATATCTGAAGCCGATGCTCGAAGGCAGGCTGGTCTCCGCCGAGGCCCTTACCGAGCCGCGCGGCGGGTCGGATTTCTTCGGCGCCTCGAGCCGTGCAGAGGACAAGGGCGACCACTTCGTCGTACGCGGCATGAAACGCTTCGTGGTCGGCGCCGAGGGCGCGGATTTCTTCCTCGCATACGTCCGAACCAACCATGACGAGAACGCAGCGCCACACGAACGCATCAGCGCCATGATCATCGAGCGCAGCCCCGGCGTGGAGGCCAAGTACATGTACGGGCTGATGGGAACCCGCGGCGGCGGAACCGGTCGCGTGGTGTTTCGCGATGTCGAGGTACCCAAGGCCAATCTGATCGGCCCGCTGCACGGCGGCGCGCTGGTCTTCAACACGATGATGGTCCCCGAGCGGCTATGCAGCGCCGCCCCCTGCACCGGAGGCATGAAGGCCACGCTGGACGTGGCAATGAACTACGCCGACCGGCGCAAAGCCTTCGGCCGCCCGATCAGGAAGTTCCAGGCTGTAAGCTTCATGATCGCCAAGGCGCAGACCTTGCTCGACGCCAGCCGCGCGATGATTTACCAGGCCGCACG
>PIVZ01000357.1 GCA_003354045.1 bacterium | reverse complement strand
CCCAAGCTGTGGGAGCTCGACCAACCGGCCCCGGCAATCGGGCCGGAAACCAGAGACGACGATCCCCGGGCCATCAAGACCGCGCAAGGACTGGAACAGACCTACAAGATAGTCCCGCAGCTACGCACCGTGCATTCCTTCGACGCGCACATGCCGGAAGAATGCGTGATGCTGTTTCGCAAGATCGTCACCTGCGGCTCCTACTCGATCGATGCGCATGTGCCGAGCTACTTCGAGTGGTTTCTCGCACAGGACACGTTGCCCGTCTACCGCGAGTTCAAGCGCATGTTGCAGCTGTTGATGTGGAAGTTCCCGGGCAAGTATCCGGTGCTGAAGTCTCCACTGCACCTCTACTCGGTTCCCGCGCTGTTAGAGGTCTTTCCGGACGCGCACATCATCCAGACCCATCGTGATCCGCGGACGGTGGCTGCCTCGGGATGCAGCCTCTACGAGGTCCTGCGCACCATCTATTCGCTCGATCCCGACCCTGAGGAGATCGGCCGGGACTGGGTGTCCGGCTGGGGGGTGGCCATGTCGCGGACCATGAAGGCGCGCGCGCAGGCGGATGCCAAGCAGTTCTACGACGTGGACTACAGGAACTTCGTCGCCGATCCCGTGAAGGTAGTAGAGGACATCTACCGGCACTTCGAAATGGACTACGACCCCGAGACCGCCGGCCGCACGCGGCAGTGGCTGGAGTCGAACCCATCGGAGAAGCACGGCAAGCACAGCTACACCCCTGAGCGCTACGGCATCGACGAGGCCGTCATCCAGGAGCACTTCGGCGACTACTTGAAGCAGTTCGACTTGTAAGCGGCGCCTGCCGGACCTCTCTTCGATGGGCTGATGCCGGCCCATGAACACCGCGACATCCGACCACGAGGTGCGGGCAAGAAGGGGCGCCGCGCGAGCAGGTTACGCGTCGGTCAGGGCGAAACGATTTGTCGGGTTCCGCCCAACTTGCCTATCAGGCTTTCCGGCAGAAGGCTGGCGGCGCCGGCCAGCATGCGATTGGCGAAGCCCGGCACGAATACGACCGTGCCGGCTTTCAGGGCCTCGTAACTCTGCCGGGCCACGTCCTCGGCCGACATCCACATATATTCCGGGTACTGGGACACCGACTCTCGTGTGCGGATGACGTCGTGATACTCGGTGTAGGTGAATCCCGGGCATGTAACCGATGCGTGGATGTCGGAGCCTTCGAGCTCGAGGTTGAGAGACTGGGAAAGCTTTACCAGGAAAGACTTCACACCGGAGTAAAGGGTATGGCCGGCCATTCCCGGAAACAGCGCCGCAAGTGAGGAAACGTTTATAAAGCGCCCGTAGTTGCGCTCGATCATACCCGGCAGGAACAGGTGGGTGAGGTGAGCCGGGGCCGTCGCCATCACTTGCATGAAGCGGGCCTGGTCTGCCCACTGGCTGTCCTTGTAGTCCTCGGGAACGCCGAAGCCGGCGTTGTTTACCAAGATGTCAACGTCCACGCCGTCGGCCTGCAGGCGCTCGAATATCTGTTGCGGTGCTTCGGGGTCGGCGAGGTCCGCCTCTATTACAGTCGATGCGGCGCCGTGACTCTTGCTGAGCTCGTTCGCCAGCTCCTCGAGTCGCTCCTTTCTGCGCGCGACCAGAACCAGGTCCAGTCCGTCCTCGGCGAAGACCTGCGCGAACGCTTTGCCGATTCCCGCCGAAGCGCCGGTGACCAGCGCGGTACGGCGCCTGTTCCCTGAATCTACCATTGTTTGTCCATCTCCTTCTTCTGGCACGGCCCGCGATTCATCCCGGCTAAGATTCGGCCGGCCTCAAGCCGCCTGCTCGGCCACCTGTGGCACCGGCAGATCGACATTGGCAAAAACCACCGTCAACCACACGTAATCCATGGGATGCGGCGTGAACTCCACCTCGATGTCCAAGACAGCCGGGCGGCCCGCGTTCTGGGCGCGCGCGAATGCCGAAGGCAGATCCTCGAGCGTCGCGACCTTCTCGCCATAGCAGCCGAACCCTTCGGCCACCTTGGCAAAGTCTACGTCGGTCAGCTTCACGCCGAAGTCCGGGTTCTGGAACACTGCTTCCGCAAAGGGTCGGTACATCCCCCAGTGGCTATCGTTGCAGACGATGGTGATCGTCTCCAGCCCGTAGCGCGCAGCGGTCTCCAGCTCTTGCACCGTGCATCCGAAAGCCCCGTCTCCGGTGATGCACACGACGGGACGATCGGGGTGGGCAAGCTTGGCCGCGTTGGCGAACGGCAGGCCGGCCCCGAGGTGGCCCATCCCGGGGTTGAACAAGATCGAGCGTGGGTCATCGACGGTCACGAAGGTGCTCGTCCATTGCATCATCTGCCCGCCGTCAACGGCGACGATGGCATCCTCGGGAATACAATCGGCAAGCGCACGGGCCACTGCCGCCTCGTTCAAGACGGTGGTGCCACCGACCACTTTTGCATTCGCCGTGGCCTCGACGGCCGAGCGGTAGGCCGAATAATTCTTGGAGATTCCATCAAGCCAGGTCGGATCGGATAGGAAGACGGGCGTGGTGCGCAGTTCCTCGTTGAGCGCTTTCAGCGCCTCGCGGGCGTCGGCCACGATGGCAAGATCGCAGCGCGTGTTCTTGCCGATCATTTCCGCATCGATGTCCACGTGGATGATCTTCTGGCTCTTCGGGCGCGGGAAAGCCGGGGGCTTATCGACCAAGGTCCAGGTGGAGAATTTCGTTCCTACCGCGAGCAGCACGTCGGCTTCTTGCAGGGCCTTTACCGCGGCCTCTCCGGCCAGGAAGCCACCGCAGCCGATGTTGCTCGGGCTTTCGGGAGGAACGACTCCCTTGCCCATAGGGGTGGTGGTAGCCGGGAAACCGGTCAGCTCGATGAGCTCGCGGAACTCTTCGACGGCGCCCGAGCGGGCCACGCCGCCACCGGCAAGGAGCAATGGCCTCTTTGCTGCACGAAGCAGGGCGGCTGCTTCGGTAACGCGAGCGGCCTCGGGCGCGGGCCGCGGCGGGCGAATGACGGGTGTGAGGTCGAGATCGCACGAACAGCGTCGAAAGCCGATGTCGCAGGGGAGGTCGAGATGTACCGGTCCGGGCCGGCCCGACACCGCGATTTGAATCGCCCGCTCGATCAACTCCGGCGCACGCTCGGGCTCACGAATGGTAGCGTTCCATTTGGTGATCGGCTTGTAGAGACCGATATGGTCGGCGTTTTGCAGCAGGTCGCGGCCCGGATAGATCAGGTTCGACTGGTTGTTGCCGGTCAGCACCAGCAGCGGAATGTTATCCGCCCAGGCGGCGGCAACGCCCGGCAGCATATTGGTGGCCCCGGGTCCCACCGTTGCGAAGCAAACGCCGAGAGTGTCGGTCACTCTCGAGATCGCGTGCGCCATGTGGCCCGCGGCTTCTTCGTGTCGCGTGGTCACGTAGTGGATGTCGGGATCTCTGCCCGCACCATCCATCACGCCGCCGATCTGAGCTGCGGGGAGTCCACATATGTAGCGAACCCCGTGCTTCTTCAGTAAAGCGAGAAGAATTTCACTAACGGTTCCTTCCATGACGATCCTCCATCGGAGTGCTTGCCTGCCGCAGCGGCCGGCGGAACCATGTTCGGTCACTGCCCACAGCCAAGTCAAAGGCGGAGGGCCGACACGGGCCAAGATGACAGGCGATTGAGGCTCGCAGCAAAGGTTTCATGAACAGCCCGGGCGAAGGTTTGACACCTGAGTCGCCCCGCAGCACTACTCGCTGCACAGTTGGAGGTGGCCCATAATGTCAGACAACACCCAGATCGTCCTCGTCGAGCGTCCCAGCGGCAATCTCGAAGAATCCCACTTCGAGCTGCGCCAGGGCGTGATTCCTTCTGCCGAGGACGGGCAAGTCCTGGTGCGCAACATTCTCCTCTCAGTGGACGCCGCCAATCGTGCGTGGATGCAAGGGGCGACCTACCGCGCAGGGGTGAATGCCGGTGACGTGATGCACGGGTACGCCGTTTGCGAGGTGGTCGAGTCGCGCGCGGCCGACTATGCAGCCGGCGACCTGGTATACGGCGAGGCCGGCTGGCAGCAGTACGCAGTCCTGGCGGCCGACACCTTGCGCCGCTGCGCCGATCACAAGCCGCTCACTCATCTGCACTCTTTGCTCGGGATTGCCGGCAAGACCGCGTATCACGGCTTGCTGAACGTACCCGGCATAGAGGCCGGAGAGATGCTGCTGGTCTCGGCGGCTGCTGGTTCGGTGGGCTCCCTGGTGGGGCAGATCGGCAAGATAAAAGGCGCGACGGTGGTGGGTAGTGCCGGCGGACCCGAGAAGTGTGCCTGGGTTGTCGAAGAACTCGGGTTCGATGCCTGCATCGACTACAAGAACGAAGACGTCTCGGCGGCCATCCGCGAGCATTGTCCACAAGGCATAGACGTCTATTTCGACAACGTCGGTGGCGACATCCTCCAGGCGGTGCTCTTTGCCATGAAGTTGCATGGGCGGATCTCGTGCTGCGGCTCCGTCTCGCAGTATGACGGTGGCATGCCGACGGGCCCGTTCGGCATCCCCGGACTGCTCGTCATCAAACGACTGCGCATGGAGGGGTTCATCGTGATGGATTTCCTCGACCGCGACGCCGAAGCCGAGCGCGATCTTACCGAGTGGGCCGCGAGCGGGCGCCTGAAGGTCACCGAGGACGTGATCGACGGCCTCGAGAACGCACCTCGCGGTCTGATCGGACTGCTCGCCGGGGAGAACCGCGGCAAGCGGATGATCCGCGTGGGGCCCGACCCGGTTTAGAGGACATCGAGCGAAGCTGGCCGGCTTTTCCTCAGTTGAGGGGGAAGGTGCGCCGCGCGCCGATCCAGATGCACCTCGTCTGCACGGGTGTCATGGGCCGCGGTGGCCATATGGGTCGGAGCAGGGATCGATTGAGGTCTGCCAGGTCAGTACAATCGAGACATGGACCTACAAGAATTCCAGAACTGGGTAGCCGAAGATCTCCGCTGCTTCGTCCGGGATGCATCCGATAACCGCCTTCACGATCTCGACGGCTCGCCGATCTTCGAAGAGCCGCTGGTCGGATTCGTCGCCAGCGACGATCCCATCTTTGCGCGCTTGAAAGAAGTCATCGGGGAGTTTCACCTGACGCCGTCGGAGTGGGCGCATGCGGTTGCGGAGGCACGCGGGGTCTCGGCCTCCTCGAACGGAGAGCTGGGTGTGGTCTCCTACGCGCTTCCGATATCGCTGGCGACACGGAAAGAGAACGGCGCCATGAAGGATCGTCCTTCCGAGCGGTGGGCGCATACGCGGCTGCATGGCGAGGCGTTCAACCGCTCGGTCGAGGCTCACCTCGTCGATCTTCTCGAAGGGGAGGGCTATTTCGCCTTTGCCCCGGAGCTCGACTCCGACTTGTTCAAACTCG